>NZ_CAMPPP010000010.1:0-210997 GCF_946901175.1 Pseudomonas sp. Marseille-Q5117
ACCGGATTCACTTCAAGCGCGGGCGGATCATCGACATCGAAACCGCCACGCTGAACATCCGCGCCAGCAGCGCGGTGAACTTCGACACGCCGGTGATAAACCAGACCGGCAAGATCGTCTCCACCGGTGATCAACTGGCCGGCGGCATCAGCCAGATCAAACACGTGCATGTTGGCGTCCAGGCCGGTAACGGTCAGACCGGCGCGCCGGCAGGAGGCCAATGATGTTCATCAGCCAGAACCTCCACGCCGCACTGACCCGCGCGGTGCTGATCAGCCTGTTCACCTGGCGTCGCGCCGCCGATGACGATGCCCTCGATGACGAAGAACGCTTCGGCTGGTGGGGCGACAGTTTTCCCACGGTTGCCGACGATCGCATCGGCTCGCGGCTGTGGCTGTTGCGCCGGGTCAAGCTGACCCGGCAAACGCAGATGGACGCCGAGTTCTATGCCCGTGAAGCCCTGCAATGGCTACTCGACGACGGCCACTGCAGCGCCATCGACATCATCAGCGAACGCCTCGACGCCCAGCGCTTGAACCTGCGCACGGTCCTGACCCTGGCCGACGGTGAGCGTCTGGACATCAACCCCGATAACAGTTGGCAGGTGATCTATGCCGTTTGAAACCCCTTCGCTGCCGGCGCTGATCAAGCGCACCCAAAGCGACCTGGCCGGCGATTCGCTGCGCCAGTCCGATGCGCAAGTGCTCGCCCGCACCCTCGGCGGCGCCGCTTATGGTCTGTACGGTTATCTCGACTGGATTGCCGAGCAGATCTTGCCGGACAAGGCTGACGAGTCAACCCTGGAACGCATCGCCGCACTGCGCCTGAACCAGCCGCGCAAAGCTGCGCAAGTGGCCACCGGCAGCGTCAGTTTTATCGCCACTCCGGGCGCCGTGCTTGACGTCGACACGCTGCTGCAAGCGAACGATGGCCGCACCTACAAAGTCACCACCGCGCGCACCACGGTCAATGGCAGCAACAGCACCACAATTGCCGCGTTGGAGGCCGGCAGCCTCGGCAACGCTGACGCCGGTCTGACGCTGACCCCGGTGCAACCGATTGCCGGCATTGTCGGCAACAGCTTCGTGGTGCTGGCGCCGGGCCTCAGCGGTGGCGTGGCCCGCGAAAGCCTTGAATCGCTGCGCTCGCGGGTGATTCGTTCCTACCGCGTGATTCCCCACGGTGGCGCGGCCAGCGACTACGAAACCTGGGCACTGGAAGTGCCGGGCGTGACGCGGGCGTGGTGCCGTGGTGGTTTGCTCGGCCCGGGCACCGTAACCGTGTTCATCATGCGCGACGACGATCCGCAACCGGTGCCGAACGATGAGCAGTTGGCGGAGGTTCAGGAGTACATCGAACCGCTGCGTCCGGTGACTGCGGAAGTGCACGTGCAGCGACCGGTTCAGGTGCCGGTGGTGTATCGCTTCAAGAGCGTCAATCCGGACACCACCGCCGTGCGCGCCGCCGTCGAAGCGCAGTTACGCGATCTGCACAACCGCGAGGCTGACCTCGGCGTGCCGTTGCTGATCAGCCATATCCGCGAAGCCATCAGCAGCGCCGGCGGCGAATACGATCACACGCTCACTGCTCCAGCCGCCGACGTGCCGGCCGGGCAGAGCGAACTGCTCACCTTCGGAGGCTGCGTATGGGGGGCATAAGAACCGCCGCGCAATACCAGGCGCAGTTGCGCGCCTTGCTGCCCAGTGGCCCGGCATGGGATCCGGAACGGGTGCCGGAACTCGAAGAAGTGTTGCAAGGCGTCGCCGTCGAACTGGCCCGTCTGGATGCGCGCGCCGCCGACCTGCTCAACGAAATGGACCCGGCCGGCGTCAGCGAACTGGTGCCCGACTGGGAACGCGTCATGCAATTGCCCGACCCGTGCCTGGGCACCACGCCACTGTTCGACGACCGCCGCCTCGCCGTACGCCGCCGCTTGCTCGCGGTCGGCAGCCAGGCTGTCGGCTACTACCTCGACATCGCCAAAAGCCAGGGTTACCCCAACGCCAGCATCACCGAACACGAAGCCCCACGCATGGGCCGCGCCCGCTTCGGCTCGGCGCATTGGGGCACTTGGGAAGCGCAGTTCATGTGGACGCTCAACACCGGCGGCCGCCTGCTGCTCGGCCGCCGTTACGGCGCGAGCTACTGGGGCGAGCGCTTCGGCGTCAACCCGGGCTCGGCGCTGGAATGCCTGATCCACCGCAGCGCGCCGGCGCATACCAAGGTGCATATCAATTATGACTAGGGAGGAATGAGGGATGGATTATCCGAAGAGTGTGCCGAGCGTCGGCCTGGTCGATGGTCGGTTTGTTGATGAAAACCCGGTGGCGGGGACGCCGGGCTCGTTGATTCCGGCGGTGTGGGGTAACAGCGTGACTCAGGAAATCCTGAGCGTGATTACCGGCGGGGGGCTGGAGGCTTCCGAAGCGGACAACGGTCAGTTGTTCAAGGCGATTCAGGCGATTGTCGGCGGCGCCAGTCCGATGCGTTCGGTGATTACCCGGCTGGCGGCCACGAAAACGCTCAGCGAACAAGAACTCGGGCTCGTGCTGATCGACGGCAGTCCCGGTGCCGTCACGTTGACGCTGCCGCCCGCCAATGCCGCGCTAGGTGTGCGCGATGTGATCGTTCGCCGGGTGGACAACAGTGGCAGTCGCATGGTGATCCAGGCGGCCGGTACTGACCGGATCCGTTTTCATACCCACCTCTCGCCGAATGGTTATGCGTTTTTCGTATTGATGGGGAATGGCGATTGGTGGCATTTGCGCAGTGATGGGGCAGGGAATTGGTGGCCAGTGGGGCGTTACGACAACACCCCTGTTGGCAGGCCATTTTTCGACACGACCATCGCGCTTAGTCCGGGCGGATACGGTGCGTTGAATGGCGCCGTCATGAAGCGCGCTGAATGGCCGTGGCTGTGGGACCACGCTCAGCAATCAGGAATGCTTGGATCGGAAGCTTTGCGCGCGGGCACTGAAGGGAAATGGACCACGGGTGACGGTGCCACTACATTTCGCGGCCCTGAGGGCCGGGGCGAATTCCTGCGGGTGCTGGACGAAGGGCGTGGTGTTGACTCGGGGCGTGTGATGGGGACTTTTCAGCCCGGCTCGACTCACTCCTTTGCCTTGGGCGCGAACGGCGGCGGGGCAGTGGGCTCGCGCTGGTCGGACAGCCTGATCGGCTTCGGCGCCGACACCCGTGAAGAAGCTCAACACGTTTCCGGGCTCGTCAATGGCGGCCCCACCTTCCCGGCCGGAACCAACTATCAAATGGATCCCGGCGCCACGCTGCTTTACACGTTCAAATCCCGCCCCCGCAACATCGCCTATCCCGGCCGCATCAAACTCATCTGAGGCGCATATGTTCAATTATCTATTTGATGGCTCGGGTGCCCTGTCCGGGCCGGTCGAGTTTCCCCTCACGCCTGGAATAGGCATTCAGCTTCCCGCCAACGCGGTTGAGCTGACGTACGAATTGCCTGAACCGGAAGCCGGTCGCAGCTGGGCGTTGATCAATGGCATACCGCGTGAAGTAGTTGACCGCCGCGGTTTGGTCTACCGCAAGGATGGTGGTGCTCAGCAGGTCTGGACCGAGCTGGGCGAGCTACCTGACGCTCTGACGGCAGAGCCGTGGCCCGGTGATTTTCATGTTTGGCGCGACAACGCCTGGCAGCCTGATGAGCAGACCCGCCTGGCGGATGCCAGGGAGCGGATCCTGACAACACGCGACGGGTTGCTGCGCGACGCTGTTCTGCGCATCGCGCCCCTGCAATACGCCGAAGACATCGGCGACGCCAGCCACGACGAACAATTGCTGCTGATCGAGTGGAAACTCTACAGCGTCGAGCTGAACCGCATCGAAAAGCAAAGCGGTTTTCCCCACGTGGTCACCTGGCCGGTGGTGCCTGGTGCCACGGTAGCCGTGATTGCATAACCAGGAGGCGGACAAATGGATTATCCGAAAAGTATCCCCGGGGTGGGACTGGTCAACGGTGGCTTTGTTGATGAAAACCCCGTCGCTGGAACGCCGGGTTCGTTGATTCCCGCTGCGTGGGGCAACAGCGTTACACAAGAGATTCTCAACGTGATCAAGGCGGCCGGGTTGACACCCGATGAGGCCAAAACGGATCAACTCGCCAGTGCGATCGGTGCACTGGTCGATTTCACCAAACTGAAAAATACCCCGACCACATTGGCCGGTTACGGCATCACCGATGCGGTGGGGCGGCAGCTGGCGGTCAGACAGATCGAGACGGTCGGTATTACGGTTTACAAGCCAAATCCCAAAGCCAAGCGGATCCGAGTGCGGTTGGTGGGTGCGGGTGGTTCCGGTGGCGGGTGTGGGCCGGTGCCGGCGGGCAGCCAGATTCTGGGGGGAGGTGGCGGTTCAGGTGGTTACGCGGAAAGCTTGTATGACGTTACCACGCAAATGCTCGCCGGTGTCCCGGTTTCGCTGGGCGCGGGTGGTGCGGTCAGCAACTCCACAGGCCTGGCGGGCGGTGGAGCTTCTTTTGGCGCCTACATGAGTGTTTCGGGCGGTGGTGGTGGGCAAAAACTGGCGATCGTGACGTCGGCTACATCATCTGGATTCATTCAGGGCGGTGTTGGCGGGACCGTGACGGGCGGCAATCTTTGCAATGCTCGGGGCATTTCGGGTGGATTCGGCATGAGCAACGCTAACTGGGGCTTGCTATCCGGTTGCGGAGCCGCGAGTGCGTTCGACGGAGGCGGCCCGTTCACGGGGTCGGACACCCCAGGCAGCGCCGGCACCCGTGGTTCCGGGGGCAGCGGCTCATGTTCGGTTCTGGCCACGGCCTCAGTGGTCAGCGGCGCCGGCGGCAACGCCTTCTGTGAAATCTGGGAGTATGAATAATGGCCATTTATGCACGGGTCGAGAACGGCGTGGTCGTCGAACGGATCGACGCCGGTGAGTACGCTATCTGCGAGCTGTTTGCTCCATCCTTCGTCGAGACGATGGTTCGCGTGCTGGAGGGTCAAGAGGTCGAGATCGGTGCGCCGATCAGCGGGCTTCCGACAGTCGCCGAAGAACTGCCTGCACAGCAGAGCCGTGTGGTAGCTCAGGCTCCCATTGTTGCGGAAGAGGAACCTGCGGCCGCACTTGTCTGGCGCCAAGCCTCTCTGGCCACGACCGAATGGTTAGTCACGCGGCATCGCGATGAACAGGACCTGGGACGCGGCACATCGCTCAAGCCCACGCAGTATCTGGAACTGCTTGAGTACCGACAGGCATTGCGCGACTGGCCTGACTCAGCGCTTTTCCCGGCGCTGAATGCCCGCCCTCTGGCACCCGCATGGCTCGCTATCAAAACAGGAGAACAGTAATGGATTACCCAAAAAGCGTCCCCAGCGCAGGGTTGGTGGATGGTAGCTTTGTTGATGAAGACCCGCTGAACGGCAGACCGGGATCGCTGATTCCGGCGAGTTGGGGCAATGGTGTCACCCAGGAAATCCTGAATGTCGTTCAAGCCGGCGGGCTGACGCCGAGTGAAGCGTCCAACACGCAAATGCTGGGCGCACTGCGCAGCGCCCAGCTTTTTAGGACCGCCGCACCTTTCGATATCAGCCGTTCGGCGGCGACTTGCGAGTATGTTCAGCGGGCTCTTGGCAACTACGCGGGGGCGCGTGACATCCTTGCCACTACGCAACTAACTCTCGCTGACCTGGGCTGGTCGTTAGGTCTGGGTGGTAACTCGCCTTACACCGTGACCCTGCCGGACATCGACAAGGTTCCAATGGGCGCCGCCATTGCATTTCACTGCCGTAGCAATGCTCCGGTCACGATTGCTCACCCGGGCGCCGCCAAGATAAGCCCGCAGGGCGTCTTGTTGAATTCGATAGTGATCAACAGTGGCGAGAGCGCCACCATCGTCAGGGAAAGTGGAGCCTGGGCGGTACACGGGACGGCGAGTCTGAAATATGCCTCGCTTTTTTCCGGATTGACGAGTGCCCAGGGATATCAAAAACACGCCAGCGGCAATATCGATCAATGGGGCTCAGGTCTGTCGAATGCTGCTGGACTGGTCTACGTGACATTTCCAATCTCTTTTCCGAGGGCCTATTTCTCGCTCGTGGCCACACATGCGGGAGGCGATACCGCAATGATCGTGCTGAATGCCGCCAACCAACAGGGCTGCACCTTGAAAATTCGCGATGCGAATGCGCAGTTGGCTGCCAATTGCACCGTCAACTATTTTGTAAAGGGCTATTGAATGAACACCTTCAACGTTTTATTCAGCGCCACCACCCGAGGTGTTTACGTACCCGGCATCAACTCGACGGACATCCCCGACGACGTCATCGAAATTCCTCAGGGCTACTGGATCTCGCTGCTGCAGCAACTGGCGGTGAGTGCGAAAATGATTGGGGTACGTGCGGACAATGGCTACCCGATTCTGGTAGATCCACCGCCACCCTCGGCAGAAGAAGTCGAGGACATTGAACGTCTATGGCGCAATGCGCAATTGGCAGCCACCGATGGCATGGTTGCACGCGATCGCGATGAATTGGAGGATGGCGGTGGCACGACGCTGACCACCGGACAATATGCCGAACTGCAAGCCTATCGACGTGAATTGCGCGATTGGCCGCAAGGGTCTTCCTTTCCCTTCAGCGAGCATCGCCCGCTTGCACCGCGCTGGTTGGTAGCGACGCCCTGACCCAGCGTCACTCACAAATACTTTCGCGGAAAACTCTGGAAAAAAATGGCTGGCAAGCATCAGCCGCCAGCCGTGATTCAATCGGGACAACATCCAGGGAGGATCATGCATCATGCAATTAACTGAAAAACACCTTACCGACATCATGCCCAACGCCCGCTCCCAAGCGGGCGTTTTTGTTTCGGCGCTCAACACCGCGATGGCCAGGCAGCGCATCGATACGCCAAAGCGTATCGCGGCGTTTCTGGCACAGGTCGGTCACGAGTCGGGCGAATTGCGTTACGTGCGCGAACTGGGCAATAACCAGTACCTGAGCAAATACGACACCGGCACGCTGGCGCTGCGTCTGGGCAATACGCCCGAGGCGGATGGCGACGGGCAAAAGTACCGAGGACGCGGGCTGATACAAATCACCGGTCGCGCCAACTATCGCCAATGCAGCCTCGGCTTGTTTGGCGATGAGCGTCTGTTGGCATTGCCCGAACTGCTCGAACAACCGCAATGGGCGGCCGAATCGGCGGCGTGGTTCTGGGCGCAGAAGGGCTTGAATGAACTGGCCGACGCTGACCAGTTCAACACCATCACCCGCCGGATCAACGGCGGGTTGAATGGCTTGCAGGATCGACTCGAGATTTGGGCACGGGCGAGGGCGGTGCTATGTCCAGCTCCTGGCGCGTGATGGGTCTGTTGCTGCTGCTGGCCGGGGCGTTTGCAGCGGCATGGCAGTTTCAGGACTGGCGCTACGGGCGGCAATTGGCCGAGCAGGCGCGGTTAAACGCCGAAACCCTCAATCAACTGACGCTGACCGCCGCCACCGCGCAACAGGCCGAGCAGGACAAACGCCTGGCTCTGGAGCAGCGGCTCGCGGCCAGTGAACAAACCCATTATCGAGCGCTGAGCGATGCCCAACGTGATCAGGATCGCCTGCGCGATCGCCTTGCTACTGCCGATGTGCGGTTGTCGGTCCTTCTCGACGCCGGCGACGTTGCCCACGGCGGTGCGGTGCCAGCCACCGCCGGCACCGGCGGCGTGGATTCTGCAGCCGTACGCGCCCGACTTGACCCGGCGCATGCTCAACGAATTATCGCCATCACCGACACCGGCGACCGTGGATTGATTGCCTTGCAGGCCTGTCAGGCCTATGTCAGAGCACTGGCGCCCGAACATCTTGAATGATTCTGTGTATTGAAAGCGCGTCCGGCTCGTGTACGGTGAAGACATTCCACACGATCCGGAGCTCGCCGTGAAAGAGACCACCCAACTGGCCGCAGAACTGGGCCGACGTCTGCAAGTGCTCAATGCCCATGTCACCACCGCCGAGTCCTGTACCGGTGGCGGTATCGCCGAAGCGATTACGCGGATTCCGGGCAGTTCGGCCTGGTTTGAAGCGGGGTACGTGACGTATTCCAATCGGCAGAAGACCCGGCAGCTGGATGTGCCGGGCGATTTGTTCGAGACGGTAGGGGCGGTCAGTCGCGAAGTGGTCGAGGCCATGGTGCGCGGTGCGCAGCAGCACAGCCTGGCGCATTTTGCCGTGGCGGTCAGCGGTGTCGCCGGCCCCGACGGTGGCACACCGAACAAGCCAGTCGGCACGGTATGGCTGGCCTGGGGTGTTGGCGACGAGGTTTACAGTGAGGTTCAGCACTTCCCCGGCAACCGTGATGAGGTCCGCCGACAAACGGTGAAGGCCGCGCTAGAGGGGCTTGTGCGACTAGCGGCACGAGAAATCGAAAATCAGGGGTAGGCGATCTTCGAACGCTGTGGAATAATACTGGCTACTTATACAGGTGTTGGCCGTCAGGCCTTATTGATTACGTGAGGACTTTAATGGACGACAACAAGAAGAAAGCCTTGGCTGCGGCCCTGGGTCAGATCGAACGTCAATTCGGCAAGGGTGCCGTAATGCGTATGGGCGATCAGGACCGTCAGGCAATCCCGGCCATCTCTACTGGCTCTCTGGGTCTGGACATTGCACTCGGCATCGGCGGTCTGCCAAAAGGCCGTATTGTTGAAATCTACGGTCCTGAATCCTCCGGTAAAACCACACTGACCTTGTCCGTGATCGCCCAGGCGCAAAAAGCCGGCGCGACCTGCGCATTCGTCGACGCCGAACACGCGCTCGATCCAGAGTATGCCGGCAAGCTGGGCGTCAACGTCGACGACCTGCTGGTTTCCCAGCCGGACACCGGCGAACAGGCACTGGAAATCACCGACATGCTGGTGCGCTCCAACGCTGTTGACGTAATCATCGTCGACTCCGTGGCGGCACTGGTACCGAAGGCTGAAATCGAAGGTGAAATGGGTGACATGCACGTCGGCCTGCAAGCACGTCTGATGTCTCAGGCGCTGCGTAAAATCACCGGTAACATCAAGAACGCCAACTGCCTGGTCATCTTCATCAACCAGATCCGTATGAAGATCGGCGTGATGTTCGGCAGCCCGGAAACCACCACCGGTGGTAATGCGCTGAAGTTCTACGCTTCGGTTCGTCTCGACATCCGTCGTACCGGCGCGGTGAAGGAAGGCGACGAAGTGGTCGGCAGCGAAACCCGCGTCAAGGTTGTGAAGAACAAGGTGGCTTCGCCGTTCCGTCAGGCCGAGTTCCAGATTCTTTACGGTAAAGGCATCTACCTCAACGGCGAGATGATCGACCTGGGTGTGCTGCACGGTTTCGTCGAGAAGTCCGGCGCCTGGTACGCCTACGAAGGCACCAAGATCGGTCAGGGCAAGGCCAACTCGGCCAAGTTCCTGGCGGACAACCCGGAAATTGCCGCGAAGCTCGAGAAGCAGCTGCGTGACAAGCTGCTGTCGCCAGCGGTGATCGCGGACTCCAAGGCCTCGGCGGTCAAAGAGACCGAAGACGACCTGGCCGACGCTGACCTCTGATACCAGCGATGACCACCGCCGTACTGGATACCCTCGTCGCGGTGCGGCGAACCGCTATGGACCTGCTCGCACGTCGCGAGCATGGTCGAGTCGAGTTGACGCGTAAGCTGCGTCAGCGCGGCGCCGAGGCGGAGCTGATCGAAACAGCCCTCGACCGTTTGACGGAAGAGGGGCTGCTTTCCGAAGCCCGTTACCTTGAAAGTTTTGTTTCCTACCGCGCCCGTTCCGGCTATGGCCCTCTGCGAATTCGTGAGGAGCTCAGCCAGCGGGGCTTGCAAAGTGCCGATATCGAAATCGCCCTGCGCGAAAGCGGTATCAATTGGCAGGCGCAGCTTCAGGATACGTGGCAACGCAAGTTCTCCGGACATTTACCGATTGATGCGAAAGAACGGGCCAGGCAAGGCCGGTTTCTGGCGTATCGGGGGTTCTCGATGGAGATGATCAACCGCTTGTTCAGCGGTCGAGGGATGGACGATTAGACCGATTCAACAAAAAAGGCCCGCTATTTTTTAGAAAATAGCGGGCCTTTTTTTTGCTTTCAAATCACGTTGAAAGGTTCGCGTGAGCGTTGTGCAGTGGGCGGTTTCGAATCGGCCCAGTTTTCCGGCAGATTGATAAAGTCCACCAACTCCCTCAGGCGACCATGGGTACGGCCATTGAAGGCAAACGCCAGCCGTGCCAGATGGCTGAACTGTGCATCGTCGTGTTCTTCACCGCTGTAGGCGTGTTGATGAAACTCGTCGCTCAGGCACAGGTCGGCGAACTCTTCCTGCATCTGTGTCAGTGCCTGGTCGCTGAGCTTGTGGTTCATGCGAATTACAAATTGCCGCTTGAGCCAGCGGCTGGAGTGGAAGTTGCTATAGAACTGATTGATCTCATCCACCGCGTCTTCAACGCTGTAAACCAGTCGCATCAACTTCATATCGGTCGGCAGGATATAGCGGTTTTCTTCCAGCTGATTGCGGATGAAGTCCAGCGCTCCCTGCCAGAAGGTACCGCCCGGAACATCCAGCAATACCACTGGCACCAATGGGCTTTTGCCGGTCTGAATCAGCGTCAGCACTTCCAGCGCTTCATCAAGGGTGCCGAAACCGCCCGGGCACAGTACCAGCGCGTCTGCCTCTTTGACGAAGAACAGTTTTCGGGTGAAGAAAAAGTGGAATGGCAACAGATTATAGGTGCCGTCGACGGTGGGGTTGGCATGTTGTTCGAAGGGCAGGGTGATGTTGAATCCCAAACTGTGGTCACGCCCGGCTCCTTCGTGGGCGGCGGCCATGATGCCGCCGCCGGCGCCGGTGATGACCATCATGTCTGCGCGTGTCAGCGCTGCGCCGAGTTCGCGGGCCATCGCGTATAGCGGATGTTCCACTGGCGTACGTGCCGAGCCGAACACGGTGACTTTGCGCCGGCCCTTGAATTGTTCGAGCACGCGGAACGCCTGCTCCAGTTCACGCAGGGCTTGCAGGGTGATCTTGGCGTTCCAGCGGTTGTGGTCTTCCTGAGCCATGCGCAGCACGGTCAGGATCATGTCGCGGTAGATGGGGATGTTCGGGCTGTTGGTGGAAATACGGTTGAGTTGGGCTTCGACCTGGCTGATGAGGTCGCCGCTTTCCTGAAAATGACGGCTCAAGAGGTCATTCGGTTGATAAGGCATTCAACGTCTCCTTCTGTACAGAGCGGGTAGCCCGGACAACCAGCGTCCGGGTCGCACTGCAAAACACACAGGGCCGGCAGTTCCATTTCTGCCGTTAACGAATGATCGGGAATACTCTCAATCTAGACCCTCGCACGCATTCGCGCTGACTTGAACAGTGCGCTGTAACGTTTTGCCTGGCAACCGCTTACTGATTTGCGCCAAAGCGTCGCCGCTCGTCTGAACGTGTCGCAAAGGGCCATCACTCTGATTTACTCAAATACAGACGTCGTAAGACAACCTTGCGCTTGCGCAAGGCTAGGCAATTCATGGATTCGTGGGTGGCAAGGAGGCGGGATGCATGGTCAGAGTGGTTCTGGAGATCGATACTCAGCTGTATCGAATGTTGCAGGAGTCGGCCGAGACGCATCAATTGAGTCTCGAAGAAGAGTGCTGCCGACGATTGGCCGGCGGCGAACGTCGCTCGCGCTATCTGCAAGCGCTAGTGGCGGAATTGCGCGCCGCGGATGAGCAGCGGCGCGCCAAGGCTTCGCGCTGATTACTTCTTCTTCGCCGGCGCGGCTTTCGGGCAATCGGATTCCTGATAGCTGGCCGAACCGATGGCTTTGTTGGTTTTCACTTCGGTGAAGTCGTAGCGCATGATCGCGCCCTTGGCCATCAGCTTGCGGTACGACGGGTTGTTGCAGACCGACGCGCCCAACTGGAAATAGACAGCCTTGGGATCGGCGCGCATCTTGTCGGCGTGGCTCTTCTGCACACTCAGATGGTTGATCAGCTGCGTGCCCTCGACGGTGTAGCCTTGATCAAGAATGTCTTCATTGATCGCCCGTGGCGTGCCGACGCTGCTTTGGGCGGCGACGTTGCGCAGCTCTCGGTTCAGATTCTGCTCACTCAGGGACGCAGCCTGAGCGGTAAAGGACGACGCCAGCAGAATGGCAGCGGTGGGAACGATAAGGCGCAGCATGAAACTCTCCTGATTCGGTGACTGGTGGTTCGACCCGTCACGGGGCGGTGCGTTCAGTGGCGGCGAATTATAGGTGAGCCGGTCTGGACGGTACAGGCTTGTGGCCGTCGCTCTGGTAAACTGCCGGCCTTTATTGCCCTGCCGAGTGTCGTTCGTGTCGAGTTTTCCTGTCTGCCGGTGTTGCCTGCGATGATCCATGCCCCCAACGCCGTGGCCCGCCTGCGCGATCAGCGTGAGGACGAAGGCATCAAGCCGATTCAGGCGCGCGGCTTTCGCTCCGAGCGTTGCCGCGATTGCCGGGTCATCATCAGTCATTGCCTGTGCGCGTGGCGACCAAGCGTCGACACCCGTTCCGGCGTGTGCCTGATCATGACCGGCAAGGAAGTGTTCAAGCCAAGCAACACCGGTTGGCTGATTGCCGATGTGGTGCGCGACAACCACGCGTTCATCTGGTCACGCACCGAGCCCGACCCGCACATGCTCGCATTGCTCAACGATCCGCAGTGGCAGCCGTATCTGGTGTTTCCGGGTGAGTATGTCGAACCGTCGCGGGTGACCAACACGGTGACAGTCGATAGCAGCAAGCGGCCGCTGTTCATTCTGCTCGATGCGACCTGGACTGAAGCGCGGAAGATTTTCCGCAAGAGTCCGTATTTCGACCGCTTGCCGATCCTCAGCCTGCTGCCCGACAAACTCTCGCGCTATCGCTTGCGCCGTTCGACCCGTAGCGAGCATCTGTGCACCGCCGAAGTCGCGGCGTTGTGCCTGGAATTGGCCGGTGACAGCGCTGCCGCTTCGGCGCTGGATGCTTATTTCGATGTGTTCAGCCAGCATTACCTCGGTGCCAAGCAGCAACTGGACATGAATGAATCAACGCCCGCTCACGCCGAACTGTTGCCCTATATACGAAAGCCGCAGCCGGAGTTGGCCCGATAGTGGCCCATACTGTCGACAGCGCTGGCCATGTTGCTTGACCACCCCGGCTGCGCTGGGCATGCTTGGCGCCGATTAGGGTGCGGCCAAGGTTTGAGACGCCGTGTTTGCTGTTGATTGGCGTTGAACGTGCCCCTGTGGATATCGCTTCCAAGCGCTGTCTCGAGTTGCTTTGGCAAGACCGGAATGCACCGCGTCTGCCATCAAAAAACAGGATCATTTGAAAAATGGCCACATACGACATCCTGATTGCCGATGATCACCCCCTGTTTCGCAGCGCCCTGCACCAAGCGGTGACGCTGGGCCTTGGCCCGGACGTGCGACTGGTGGAGGTTGCGAGCATTGCCGAACTGGAAGCGCGCCTGACCGAAAAGGCTGACTGGGATCTGGTCCTGCTGGATCTGAACATGCCCGGCGCCTATGGTTTTTCCGGGCTGGTGCTGCTGCGCGGGCAGTATCCGCAGATTCCGGTGGTGATGGTCTCGGCCCAGGAAGAAGCTTCGGTGATGGTCAAGTCCCGCGAGTTCGGCGCCAGTGGCTTCATTCCCAAATCCAGTGACTTGAGCGTGATTCAGGAAGCGGTGCGCAAGGTGCTCGATGGCGACGTGTTCTGGCCGCCGCAAGCCTTCGAAGCGGTAAGCGTGTCGGATGAAGCGAAAGCCGCCAGCGATGGCTTGGCCAGCCTGACGCCGCAACAGTTCCGCGTGCTGACCATGGTCTGCGAAGGTTTGCTGAACAAGCAGATTGCCTATGAGCTGAGCGTGTCGGAAGCGACCATCAAGGCCCACGTCACGGCGATCTTTCGCAAACTGAACGTGCGCACTCGCACGCAAGCGGCTTTACTGCTGCAACAACTTGAGTCAATTCCCAGCCAGTGATGGCTGGCGGTTTCACGCTTTTTTGACTTTCGTTGATCTAGCTTCCCCACACCTTTTTGGCTGGTTTTTTTCTTATGTCACCTTTCAAGGGCCAGACCGGCCTGAAACGCATCCTCAACGCGTCCGGCTATTCGCTCGATGGCCTGCGCGCGGCCTTCACTGGCGAAGCGGCATTCCGCCAACTGGTGCTGCTCAACGTGGTGCTGATTCCGCTGACATTCTTCCTCAATGTCAGCCGGGTCGAGCAGGCGGTGTTGATCGCGGTTTGCTTGCTGGCGCTTATTGTCGAGCTGCTCAACTCAGCGGTGGAAGCGGCCATTGACCGCATCTCGCTGGAATTGCATCCGCTATCGAAGAACGCCAAGGACATGGGCAGCGCCGCGCAATTCGTGGCGCTGAGCATGATCGGACTGGTGTGGGCGGTGATTCTGCTTTAAGCAATGGTCGGCAAGACGATCTCGTCGCTGCGCTGCACCCCGGCGGTAAAAGCGCGGCACAGCTCGAGAAACTCGCGCATGGCCGAGGTCTGGTACTTCTGTTTGTGCCAGATGAAATAGAACTGCCGGGCCAGGTCCAGATCCGGCGTCTCCACCGGCACCAGACTGCCGCGCCGGAAGGCATCGCGCAGCGCCAGCCGCGAAATGCAGCCAATCCCCAAGCCGGATTCCACTGCGCGCTTGATCGCTTCGGTGTGTTCCAGCTCGAGACGAATATTCAGCGCGCTGCGATGGTGACGCATGGCCTGGTCGAAGGTCAGGCGCGTGCCGGAACCCTGTTCGCGCAGAATCCACGCCTCATGGGTCAGCTCTTCCATGGTTGCACTGCCGCGTTTGGCCAACGGATGCTGCGGCGCGCAAAACACCACCAACTCATCCTCGACCCAACTCTGCACTTCGATGTCCGGGTGGCTGCAATCGCCTTCAATCAGACCCAGATCAATTTCGTAGTGGGCGACCTGTTGCACGATATTGGCAGTGTTCTGAACGTGCAGCTTGACCTGACTTTCGGGGTGGCGCTGCATGAAGCTGCCGATCAGCAGGGTGGCCAGATAGTTGCCAATGGTCAGCGTCGCCCCCACTGATAACGAGCCGAAACCGGATTTGCCGTTGAGCAGGTCTTCGATTTCCTTGGCCTGGTCGAGCAGGGCCACGGCTTGCGGCAATAGTTGTTTGCCGAGGGCGTTGAGGCTCAGGCGCTTGCCGGCGCGGTCGAACAGCTGGCAGCTGGACTGGCGCTCAAGCTCGGTGATCGAAGTGCTGGCCGCCGATTGCGAGAGGTTGAGCAGACCCGCAGCACGGGATACGCTTTCCTGCTGGGCGACGGCGACGAAGACTTGCAGTTGACGGAGAGTAAATCGCATATCGATATAACCGATAACCCTTATCTTAATAATCCAGTTAACAGATATTGTCGTCGCTATTAGAATGCGATGCAATTGCGCACGTTAAGCCTCGTTGAGCCGCGCAGACCAATCTCCAGGAGTCAAACGTACATGAGCAACATGAACCACGAGCGTGTCCTCAGTGTTCATCACTGGAACGACACTCTGTTCAGCTTCAAGTGCACCCGCGATCCGGGCTTGCGCTTCGAGAACGGTCAGTTCGTGATGATCGGCCTGCAACAGCCCAACGGCCGCCCGCTTATGCGCGCTTACTCGATCGCCAGCCCGAACTGGGAAGAGCATCTCGAGTTCTTCAGCATCAAAGTGCAGGACGGTCCGCTGACCTCCCAGCTGCAGCACTTGAAGGAAGGCGACGAGATCATCATCTCGAAGAAGCCTACCGGCACGCTGGTTCTTGATGACCTGAACCCGGGCAAGCACCTGTACCTGCTGAGCACCGGTACCGGTCTGGCGCCGTTCATGAGCGTCATTCAGGACCCTGAAACCTACGAGCGCTTTGAGAAAGTGATCCTGGTTCACGGTGTGCGTTACGTCAACGAAGTCGCTTACCGCGAATTCATCACCGAGCACCTGCCGCAGAACGAGTTCTTCGGCGAAGCGCTGCGTGACAAGCTGATCTACTACCCGACCGTGACCCGCGAGCCGTTCGAGAATCAGGGCCGCCTGACTGACCTGATGCGCAGCGGCAAGCTGTTCAGCGACATCGGCCTGCCACCGATCAACCCGCAGGACGACCGAGCAATGATCTGCGGCAGCCCGAGCATGCTCGATGAAACCAGCGAAGTGCTCGACAGCTTCGGCCTGAAGATCTCGGCGCGGATGCGCGAGCCGGGTGATTACCTGATCGAGCGTGCGTTCGTCGAGAAGTAAGCGCCACAGAGAGCCCCCATTGCCTTGCAGGCAATGGGGGCTTTTTTATGCCCGACACATTTCCCCATGCTTACGACAATCTCCTGTAGGAGCTGCCGAAGGCTGCGATCTTTTGATCTTGATCTTAAAAGCAAGATCAACAGATCGCAGCCTTCGGCAGCTCCTACATCGACCGTGAGCATCAATCCCCGGCAGGAATGACTTCCAGCACGCGGATCTGTTCGGGCGTCGGGTAGTGCCAGCGCACGTCCAGGTCCCAGAACTGTGCACCATATTCACGTTCCGGCGCCGGCGTCTGATACGCCGGGCGCGGATCCTGCGCCAGGCACTGCTCGATCAGCTCAACCAGCGGCTCATCGAGCCGCTGAGCGTGGGTGTGCGCCTGTTTCAAAGCCGAATCCGCCCACTGCACTTCGATCAGCTGCGGCGCGGCGCTGGCGATGTCATTGGTCGCCCCCGGGATGATATCGGCGTACGGCACATAGGGTTTGATATCCAGCACCGGCGTGCCGTCGAGCAGATCGATGCCGGAAATAAACAGCCGATTACCTTCGACCCTGTCCAGCTTCACCACCGATTGGCCGATGCCGTTCGGCCGGTGCGTGGCGCGGGTGGCGAACACGCCCATCGACTTGTTACCGCCCAGGCGTGGCGGGCGCACCTTCAGGCGTGGCTTGTCTTCCAGGGCCTGATGGAACAGAAACAACAGCCACACATGGCTGACCTGTTCCAGCCCCTGCACGGCGTCACCCTGATCGAACGGCGCGACCAGTTCCAGCACGCCACGGGCGGCCGGGGCCAGTTGCGGCTGGCGAGGGATGGCGAACTTCTCCTTGAAGCAGGAGCGCACGAAGCCGATGGGGGAGACGCTGTAAGTCATGGTCTGGGATCGAAGCGGGTAGGGCGGGCATGATAACCCGGCTCGCTTCAAGTCTGGTGTTGACAGGGCTGGCCTCTTCGCGAGCAGGCTCGCTCCCACAATGTAGCTGCGTCGTGTATGAAATCCCTGTGGGAGCGAGCCTGCTCGCGAATGCCGCACCGCCGACCTACAGACTGAACCCTCCATCCAGCGGAATGATGTTCCCGGTCATATAAGCCCCCGCCGTACTCGCCAGGCTGATCGCCAGCGCCGCCATCTCTTCCTCACGCCCCCAGCGCTTCATCGGAATCAGCGCAGTATCCTCAGCCAATGCCTGCTCATCATTACCAATATGCTGGGTCATCTTGCTCGGAAAGCGGCCCGGCGCAATCACGTTGACGTTGATGTGCTGGCTCACCAGTTCCCGCGCCAGAATGCGCGACAACTGATGCAGGGCGGCCTTGCTCGGCCCGTAGGCATACGCCTGCTCGCCAAACGAAGAAATCCCCGCCACCGAACCGATATTGATGATCCGCGCCGGATTCGCCGCCGAACCGGCCTTGCGCAGCAACGGCAGGAACTGCTGGATGCAACTGAACACCGAGGTCACGTTGAGCTGCATGACCTTTTCCCAGCCCTTGACCGGATAACTCTCCAGCGGCGCGCCCCAGGTGGTGCCGGCGTTGTTCACCAGAATATCCAGATGAGTGATCTGCTCACCCAGGCGCGCGGCCAGTTCCCGCACACCTTCTTCGGTCGCCAGATTCGCCGCCATGCCGTGGCAAGTGCCCAGGGCGCCAAGTTCTCCGGCGGTTTGATGGCAGGCTTCGACGTCGCGCGAGCACACGTAGACATGGGCGCCGGCCTCGACGAACGCCTTGGCGATCATTTTGCCGATACCACGAGTACCGCCAGTCACCAGAGCGGTGCGGCCTTGCAGGGAAAAGTAGGGATGCATGGCGAATCCTGAAGATTAGGGATCAGTACACCCTAGTCGTCAGCCGCGAAAAGCGGAGCCATTATTTTTGCAAGGAATGAACGGTCATGCGTTGCGGCGGCGACTATCGGTCGCCACCGCACAAGGGCATCAGGCAGGGCGGACGCGCAGGGTCAGGCCCTTGAGGAAGTTACGCAGCAACTGGTCGCCACACGGGCGATAGTTGGTGTGGCCGACCTTGCGGAACAGCGCGCTCAGTTCAGGCTTGGATACCGGAAACTCGGCGGCCTTGAGGATCGCGTGCATGTCGTCTTCTTTCAGTTCGAAGGCCACACGCAGTTTTTTCAGGATGATGTTGTTGGTCACCGGCACTTCGATCGGCTGCGGCGGACGGCTTTCGTCCTTGCCGCGCTTGAAGATCACCAGACCGTCGAGGAAGTGCGCGATGACTTCGTCCGGGCAACGTACGAAGCCTTCTTCGTCTTCTTCTTTCTTGTCGAGCCAGGTGATGACATCGGCGAGTGTGACGTCCATGCCGCCCAGTTTGATGATCTCGACAACTTTCTTGTCGCTGATGTCGAGCATGTAGCGCACGCTGCGCAGTACGTCGTTATGAACCATGTCGGTATTCCTGATGCGTTGTGGGCAGCGCTCGTAAGCGCTGCCGGAATGTGGGGCGGCAGTGGAAGTTCTAGAACTTCTCTTTGCCGGACAGGTAGCGCCATTGGCCAACCGGGACCTTGCCGATCGACACGCCGCCGATGCGGATGCGGCGGATGCCGATGACCTTCAGGCCGACCGCTTCGCAGAACTGCGCGATGATTCCCGGCTGCGGGTTTTTCATGGCGAAGCGCAGACGGTTTTCGTTCTGCCAGCTGGCCTTCACCGGCGGCAACTCCTTGCCCTTGTGCGTCAGGCCATGCTGCAGGCGGTTGAGGCCGTGGGCAGCCATCTCACCTTCGACTTCGACGATGTATTCCTGCTCGATCTTCGCTGCGTCGGCGGTGAGCTTGCGCAGGATTTTCCAGTCCTGGGTGAACACCAGCAGGCCGCTGGCCTTGGGCTGCAGGTCGGCGCTGGCGGTCAGGCGCAGGAAATGCCCGCGCAACGGACGCTTGCCGTAGCGATGCTCTTCGCTGAGGGTTTCGGCGCTGAGCGATTGCATGGCGCTGTCGACATCCATGCCGGCGGGCGCGTTAAGCAGGATGGTCACCGGCTCCGGCGCGGTGGCCTTGGCGTCCTTGTCGAGCTCGACCTTTTGCTCGCCAACCTTGAATTGCGGCTCATCGATGACTTCGCCGTCCACGGTGACCCAGCCGCCCTCGATGAACAGCTCGGCCTCCCGGCGGGAGCAACCGACCAGTTCGATGAGGCGTTTGGAGAGGCGAATCGGGTCAGTCATGACGGGGCCGTAACAAAAAAGGGGTGGGCATTGTACCTGTGTGGAAGCGGTTAAGCCCGGTTCCATTTGCAGGCACTGTATTCAATGTGGCAGCGAGCCCGCTCGCGAAGGCATCCCGCCAGTCAATGTTTGCAGTGACTGATCACCGCATTCGCGAGCAGGCTCGCTCCCACAGGGGTTCCATGGTGTGTCAGCCGTTGCTTGAGCGCTGTTGGGACTGCCGCAAGCGCATATGCAGCAGCGGATACGGCTGGCCCATGCCATCGACCTCGGAGCGGCCGATCACTTCAAATCCCTGCTTTTCATAAAAACCCAAGGCTTGCGGGTTCTGCTCATTGACGTCGAGTTCATCGGCGTTGAGCCGTTCGATCGCATAGCGCAGCAACTGCTTGCCCAAGTCTTGACCACGATGATCAGGATCGATGAACAGCATTTCAATCTTGCCCGCCGCCACACCGGCAAACCCGGTGATGCGCTGCTGGCGGTCCTTGGTGCAGATCAGCATGACCGCATCAAGATAGCGGGTGAGCACCAGATTGCGCAGCAGCTCGATGTAGCTGTCCGGCAGGAACTGGTGAGTCGCACGGACCGAGGCCTCCCAGACCCGGGTCAGTTCTTCGTAATCGCTGATTTTCGGTGTGTGAATGACCGAATGCTGACGCATGTGCGTGTGCCTCTTGTGCGGTTCAAGGGAGTCCGTCCCCCGCTAAACGATAGCCGCAAAAAAGCCCCGCATCTCGGAAAAGAGCGGGGCTTTTTGGATTTGTTGCGGTGTCTGGCTGGCTATTTCTGTCGCCAGCAAGATCTCTCCCCCTCACCCCAACCCTCTCCCCCAGAGGGGGCGAGGGGGAAGGGAGCTGATCTTCGTGCTGTTCAAAGCCTGAGTTCGACTCGATATTTCAAGTCGCCATCCTTTGAAGAGCACCTCGATCAGTCCCCTCTCCCTCTGGGAGAGGGCTAGGGTGAGGGGCTCTTGACGTTCAGATCTGCTCAGCCCACAAATCATATTCGTCGGCGTCAGTCACCTTGCACCAGACCTTGTCGCCCGGCTTCAGGTTGCTGCCATTGTCGATAAACACGTTGCCATCGATCTCCGGCGCATCGAAGAAGCAACGGCCAACCGCGCCTTGCTCGTCGACTTCGTCCACCAGCACTTCGATTTCACGACCGATGCGCATTTGCAGGCGTGCCGAGCTGATCGCCTGCTGGTGCGCCATGAAGCGCTCCCAACGATCCTGCTTGACGTCGTCCGGTACCACTTCCAGATCCAGATCATTCGCTGGCGCGCCATCGACCGGCGAGTACTGGAAGCAGCCGACGCGGTCGAGCTGGGCTTCGGTCAGCCAGTTGAGCAGGTACTGGAAGTCTTCTTCGGTTTCGCCCGGGAAGCCGACGATGAAGGTCGAACGGATGATCAGGTCCGGGCAGATTTCGCGCCAGTTCTTGATGCGTGCCAGGGTCTTGTCTTCGAACGCCGGGCGTTTCATCGACTTCAGGACTTTCGGGCTGGCGTGCTGGAACGGGATGTCCAGGTACGGCAGGATCTTGCCGGCGGCCATCAGTGGAATCAGCTCGTCGACGTGCGGGTACGGATAAACGTAGTGCAGGCGGACCCAGACGCCCAGCGTGCTCAGTGCTTCGCAAAGCTCGGTCATGCGGGTTTTCACCGGCGCGCCGTTCCAGAAGCCGGTGCGGTATTTCACGTCGACGCCGTAGGCGCTGGTGTCTTGCGAGATCACCAGCAGCTCTTTGACGCCGGATTTGACCAGGCGCTGAGCTTCGTCGAGCACGTCACCGACCGGACGGCTGACCAGTTTGCCGCGCATCGACGGGATGATGCAGAACGAGCAGCTGTGGTTGCAGCCTTCGGAAATCTTCAGGTACGCGTAGTGGCGCGGGGTCAGCTTGATGCCTTGTGGCGGCACCAGGTCGATCAGTGGGTTGTGATCCTGACGCGGCGGCACCACTTCGTGCACGGCGTTGACCACTTGCTCGTACTGCTGCGGACCGGTCACGGCCAGCACGCTCGGGTGTACGTCGCGGATGTTGCCTTCTTCCACGCCCATGCAGCCGGTGACGATGACCTTGCCGTTTTCCTTGATCGCTTCACCGATCACTTCCAGCGACTCGGCCTTGGCCGAATCGATGAAGCCGCAGGTGTTGACCACCACGACGTCGGCGTCCTGATAGGTGGACACCACGTCATAACCTTCCATGCGCAGCTGGGTCAGGATGCGCTCGGAGTCGACCAGTGCTTTCGGGCAACCCAGAGATACAAAGCCAACCTTTGGATTGGCCGGCGCAGGAGTGGTGGACATGTCTAACCTCGGTATTTTGTGACGTCGCTGGCCACACGCGGCAGCTGACGGATGGGCGCTTGAGATGCGCCTCTGATCAAAAAGTGCGCAATTCTAGCGGCGGGCAACGCACTTGACCAGCTTTATACGGGGAAATACGACGAGTGCTGCGCTATGCTTCGCGCCGTTGAGCTTTACCGATTTCGTGCAGTCAATCATTGGTCTGTAACAACAGGTAAAACAGCGCATGCTGCAACTCAAAGCATAGTGCTTCCTTCAAAGAAGCCGGTATCGAGATCAGGAGTGTTGGATGGGTCAGGCAAGTAGTCATGCGGCGGGCGCCGAGGGTTCGGCAAGCAGACCGCTGAGCATGCTGGTCGCGGCGGTCGGGGTGGTTTATGGCGACATCGGCACGAGCCCGTTGTACACCCTCAAGGAAGTGTTTTCCGGCGGTTATGGTGTGCCGGTCAATCACGACGGCGTGCTGGGCATTCTGTCGTTGATCTTCTGGTCGCTGATCTGGGTGGTCTCGATCAAATACATGATGTTCGTCCTGCGCGCCGACAACCAGGGCGAGGGCGGCATCATGGCCCTGACGGCACTGGCACGGCGGGCAGCGGCGGGGCGCAAGCGCCTGCGCACGCTGTTGGTGGTGTGCGGGCTGATCGGCGCGGCGCTGTTCTATGGCGACAGCATGATCACCCCGGCCATTTCGGTGCTGTCGGCGATCGAAGGCCTCGGCCTGGCGTTTGAAGGCATCGATCACTGGGTGGTGCCGCTGTCGCTGGTGGTGCTGGTCGCGCTGTTTCTGATCCAGCGCCACGGTACCGCGCGGATCGGCATTCTGTTCGGGCCGATCATGGTCACTTGGTTCCTCGTCCTCGGCGCCCTCGGTGTGTACGGCATTAGCCACACGCCGGAAGTGCTGCACGCACTGAACCCGATGTGGGCGGTGAATTTTTTCGTCGTGCACCCGGGCATGGGCGTTGCAATTCTCGGCGCCGTGGTGCTGGCGCTGACCGGCGCCGAAGCGCTGTACGCCGACATGGGCCACTTCGGCCGCAAGCCGATCGCCCGCGCCTGGTTTCTGCTGGTGCTGCCGGCGCTGGTGCTCAACTACTTCGGCCAGGGCGCATTGCTGCTGGAAAACCCGGACGCCGCGCGTAACCCGTTCTACCTGCTGGCACCGAGCTGGGCGCTGATTCCGCTGGTCGGCCTGTCGACCCTGGCCACGGTGATCGCTTCGCAAGCGGTGATTTCCGGTGCGTTCTCCCTGACCCGTCAGGCGATCCAGCTCGGTTACATACCGCGCATGTACATCCAGCACACCTCCAGCGACGAGCAGGGCCAGATCTACATTGGCGCGGTGAACTGGGCGCTGATGGTCGGCGTCGTCTTGCTGGTGCTGGGCTTCGAATCCTCCGGTGCACTGGCCTCGGCCTACGGCGTGGCAGTGACTGGCACCATGCTGATGACCACTATTCTGGTGTCGGCGGTCATGCTGCTGCTATGGAAATGGCCACCGATCCTCGCGGTGCCGGTGTTGCTTGGCTTCCTGTTGGTGGACGGTCTGTACTTCGCCGCCAATGTGCCGAAAATCGTCCAGGGCGGCGCGTTCCCGGTGATCGCCGGTATCGCCCTGTTCGTGCTGATGACCACCTGGAAGCGCGGCAAGCAACTGCTGGTCGAACGCCTCGACGAAGGCGCGCTGCCGCTGCCGATTTTCATCAGCAGCATCCGCGTGCAACCGCCGCATCGCGTGCAGGGCACCGCTGTGTTCCTCACCGCACGCTCCGACGCCGTGCCCCACGCGCTGCTGCACAACCTGCTGCACAACCAGGTGCTGCATGAGCAAGTGGTGTTGCTGACAGTGGTCTACGAGGACATCCCGCGCGTACCGCCATCGCGGCGCTTCGAGGTCGAAGCGCACGGAGAGGGTTTCTTCCGGGTGATCCTGCACTTCGGCTTCACCGACGAGCCCGACGTGCCGCAAGCGTTGAAGCTGTGTCATCTGGATGATCTGGACTTCAGCCCGATGCGCACGACCTATTTCCTCAGCCGTGAAACGGTGATTGCTTCGAAACTCGAGGGGATGGCGCGTTGGCGTGAGGCGTTGTTTGCGTTCATGTTGAAGAATGCCAATGGGAACTTGAGGTTCTTCAATCTGCCGCTGAACCGAGTGATTGAGTTGGGGACGCAGGTGGAGATGTAGCCTGCGCCTCAACTGAAAAGCCCCCGTCAGCCTTGCGGCTGGCGGGGGCTTTTTTGTGCCTGTGCCCAATCCTCAAACCACCGCTGATTCCCTGTGGGAGCGAGCCTGCTCGCGAAGGCTTAGTGTCAGTCGAAGCATGTGGTGGCTGAACCACCGCATTCGCGAGCAAGCTCGCTCCCACAAGGGGCTGCAGTGTTAGGGGCTATCAGGTAATTCTTCTTCAGATTCAGTCTTCGTCCGCGCGGGTCGTGGGATCAGCGCTTGGATCACGTCATCAACCAAGGCTTTGCCCATCATCGTCAGGTAATGCGCAGCCCAGGCGTGGCGGTCGGTGTCTCTGTTGAAAGCAGCGTCTTCTGCGAAGGATTTGGCGAGGGATAGCAGGTCGGAGGATTGCGACAAGGCATCGATGATCGGGATGCCGGCGCGGACGTTGAAGAACGCTTGATCCGAGTGGTAGAGGAAGGGGGTGAAGCCGATGGTTTCAAGATCAGATGGATTGTTCATTGTCAGTTCCCTTGATTTCGAGAGCTGCCGCATCCGATACCAAGCGAATGGGTGGCAGCTGTGCGCAGGTTGGTAAACCGGGGAATCAAGGAAACCGGCACGCCCGAAAGCGTCCCACGCACAGCTGCCATAACACAGGGACTCGGACGGGATTTCGGCTGAGTCGTGTCGGGTGCGCTGTTGCGCCTTATTCCACCGGGTTACCAAGCCCGATCGCTGAATGGGTCAGCGACGTCCGGAGAGTATCCCGTCGAAAAACAGCGCAATAGAGCGGCACAGCGCCCCAACAAGAGTTTCGGAGTTTGCCTACAAGGTCTGTGGGCGTCATCTGATATTGCGAGACTGGAAGTAAACGAAACTAAACGTTGCTGGCGATTTTGTGGGTATTTGTTCGGTAGATGAATGGGTGTGGAGTTGATGATTCGATAATGCCAATCATGCAGGTGTCCACGTTTTATGGAATGTGGACACTTGGCGTTTTTATCTTCCTGAAGAGTCAAGAAATTTACGAGCGTCGGCACAAAACCGCTGAATTTAGCGCAATTCCCCTGTGGGAGCGAGCCTGCTCGCGAAGACGTAGTGTCAGTCGACGAATCTGTAAACTGACCCACCGCTTTCGCGAGCAGGCTCGCTCCCACCAGAGATTTTGTTCGCGGCTGGAATGTAAAAAGCCCCCGTAACTGCGAAGTTGTGGGGGCCTTTTGTGGATGCGGCTCAGATCACTCTTCGGCGACCGAGTTCTTGCTCTGACGCTTCTCGATCAAGTCCACCAAACGCTTGGCCAGCGCCGGGTAGTTCTCGTCGAAGTGGTGGCCGCCAGGCAGCTTCACTGCCTCACCCACTGCCGTCTTGTCCGTGCAGCCGCTCTCGTCGGTTTCTTCTTCACCATAGATGCACACAACCTTGGCCGCTGGCAGTTTGGCCATTTCCGGGCCGGTGGCGGCTTCTTTACCAGCGTTGCCCAGCCAGCCTTCGACTTCGATTTCGAAGCTGCCGGTGCGGGCGAAGGCGAGCAGGATGATCGCGTCGACGCGTTGCTGTTCGTTCTCTGGCAGGCGGTTGTAGATCGCCGGGAGGACGTCAGCGCCGAACGAGTAGCCGGTGAGGATGAAGCGCTTGGTGCCCCATTTCTGCCGGTAGTGCTGCATCAGTTCGGTGAGGTCGAGTGCGCTTTGCTCCGGGCTCTTGTGCTGCCAGTAGTAGCGCAGGGTGTCGATGCCGACCACCGGGTAGCCGATCTTGGCCATTTCCCCGGCCACGTCGCGGTCGAGGTCACGCCAGCCGCCGTCGCCGGAGAGGAACAGGGTAACGGTGTCGTTGGCCTGACCGGCCGGCACTTCCACGACCGGGATCGCCAGGCCGCCGTTGGCCTTGTCGCCACCGACGAGGATTTTGCGCAGTTCGTTGTTCAGCACTTGCGGCAGGTTGATGTCGTAGTCGCTGATGCTGGTTTCGGCGTTCGGCTGATCGCGCACGAAGCCTGCGCTGGCGTCGTCCGGGTTGTCGTTCCACGCCACCAGCCAGTGGCCGTGGGCGGCGGATTTCGGCAGCAGGTGGGTGCAGCCGGGCTTTTCCAGAGCCAAGTCGACGGAGATGGCCTGGGCCTTGTCGTCTTTCTGTTCCGCCAGCCAGCGCCACGCCAGCACAGCGCCTGGGCCGATGCCGCTGACCAGAGTGGCCGGGCCATTCAGTTCACGCAGGCCTGATTGCAGGGCGCGGCTTTGCAGCAGGCAGTCCTTGGGCAGAATCACCTGAACGATCTGCGCCGAAGCGCTGCGGCTGAGGGTGGTCAGTTGTTTCTCGGAGAGCTTCTGTTCGTCGTTGACGGCCACCAGCACCTGAGCCTTCGGCTTGCTGCCGGGGATCACGCGGGTCATGGCTGTGCCATCGGCGGGTTTCAGTTGTTCGACGGTCGGTTCCGGTGCCGGACGTTTGAGGTACCAGTAACCGCCGCCGGCAATCACGGCCAGCACCAGCAGGGCGGCCAGGATGTACTTCAGGGAGCGTTGAATCATCAGCGTTTCACCAATCCAGTCAAGCCGCCCGCGATCAGGGCGGCAGTGTCGGCCAGCGCCACGAGCGGATCGAGTCCGGCGGGCACGGCCATATAACGGGGTTCCCAGTCAGGCTGGAACTTGTCTTTGAAGCGGCGCAAGCCTTGGAAGTTGTACAGTTGCTCACCACGGCGGAAGACCATCGAGCCCAGGCGCTGGGTCAGTGGTGCGCCGCGCCGGGGTTGCAGCCCCGACAACGGCACCATGCCCAGGCTGAAGCGCGCGTATCCGTGACTCTTATAGTGTTGAATCAGGCCGACCATCATGAATTCCATGGTCAGCTTCGGCGCTTCCGGGTGCGCGCGCATCAGGTCGAGACTGGCCAGATCGTGGCTGTAGGTCTCGAGCAGATTGGCGAACGCCACCGGGCGGCCTTCGAAGCGAATCACCGCAATGCGGAAATGCTTCAGGTAATCGTCGCTGAAACGGCCGAGGGAGAAGCCTTTCTCACGCACGTTCTTGCCCGTCAGCCAGGCATCGGAAATCACTTTCAGCTCGTCCATCGGCGCCTGCCCGGGCTCATGAATTTCCAGCGAAAGTCCATCGCGGGTACCACGGTTCCAGGTGTAGCGCAGGTCCTTCATCTCCTTGCCCTTGGCTTCCAGATCGAAGCGCAGCAGATCGACCCGGGCTTCTTCGCCGAGCTTGATCGCCGTCAGGCCGATGTCCATGTAGTACGGCAGGTTCTCCGCGCGCACTTGATAGAACACCGGGCGCGTGTGGTGGATGTCGCAGAGATCGCGGAACTGCCAGATCATTTCCGCACGTTGCTGGCTCGGCCCGATCGGGTCGTACAGCGCCACCAGACTGCGGCCACGGCGGGCGTACATCAGGAACGCTTCATCGTTGGGGTGAAACAGCAACGCCTTGTCACCGGTCAGCGCGAGGCCGCCATCGGGTTGCGACGAGGCCATGAGGATTTTTGCCGCGCGATCCAGTTCGTCCGGCGTCGGCAAATGGATCACCGGGCGCGCGGTGCGCAGCAGCCAGGTCAGCGAGATTATTACCAGCAACACCGCCGCACCGAGCAGCGAGCGCAGACCGCGCGGCGCGTCAGCGTCGAGGGTGAACTGCCACCACAGCTGATGGCTGTAGGGCACGTCCTGATAGGCGAACAGCAGCAACCAGGCCGAAGCGCCCAGCACGCAGAGACTGGCGACCAGATACAGCGGCGAAAACGGCAGTTCGGTCAAACGGCTCGGGCGATAGAAGGAGCGGCGGAACACGCCGAGCAGCGCGGCCGTCAACGTCATCAGCGTGGCTTCTTCCCAGTCAAAACCTTTGAGCAGTGAGAGCAGGGCGCCGACCAGCAGCAGAATGGTGGTCAGCATCCACGCCGCCGACAGGCGTCGGCGCAGGCCCTGCGCGAGTAACAGACAGAGGACGCCGATCAGGCTGGCGCCAAAGTGCGACGCATCGACCAGACGATGCGGGATCAGAAACCCGATGTGCTCCAGGCGCGTGTCGATCTCCGGGGTGGCGCCGGAAAACAGCAACCCCACGCCCGACAGGAACACCAGCACCGCCAGCACCGGCGCGGCCAGACCGGACGCCGCGCGCATGGTCTGGGATTGAAACAGGCGCTGGCCTTCGTTGATCAGCAGCAGTACGCAAGCGACCAGCAGCGGCAGCACCACGTAGATCAGGCGATACAGCAGCAGTGCGGCTGCCAGCGGCGCGGCGCCGAGCTTGTCGGCAAACGCGGCGAGCAGAATTGCTTCGAACACACCGACGCCGCCAGGTACATGGCTGAGGACACCGGCGGCGAGTGCCAGCAGATACACCAGCAGGAACGGCGCAAACGGCGGCGCTTCCGGTAGCAATAAATAGAGAACGGTGGCGGCAGCCGCGACATCGAGAGCGGTGATCACCAGTTGCAGAAAGGTCAGGCGCCGACCCGGCAGGCGCAGGGTGCGCCGCCCGGCACGGACCAGCAGATTGTCGGGGTAGGGTTGTTCCGGCAGGCGACGACGATAGATGCCGATCGCCAGCACCGCACCAAGGATCAATACGGCAGCGGCGACCGAGCCCAGCAAGAATTCGGACAGCCCAAGCGCTTGCGAGGCGGCGGGCAGGTTGCTCAGGGTGGCCAGCGCTGCCAGTGGCGGCAAGGCGCAGCCCAGCGAGAGGCTGGCAAATAGCGTCATGTGCGCAACTTCCGACGCACCGACGCCCAATCGCGCATATAAACGATAACGAACCGAGCCGCCGGACAGCAGCGACAGACCAATGGCATTGCCAATCGCAAAAGCGGTGAAGCCGCCGAGCGCAAGCGTGCGCGGCGGCAGTTTCACGCCAGCGTAGCGGCTGGCCGACCATTCATAGCCGAGCAGAATGATGAAACCGACCACGGTCGCGCCAATGGCGCCGAGCAGGGCCGGTTTCGGCACGTCCAGAATCGAGTCATGCAGCGCGTCGAGATCGAGCTCGGCGAGCAGATGGCGGCAGGCAATCAGGGCAATGGCAAACAGCAGCAACGTGACGGCCAGACCGATCGGCTGACGGTATTTGCTTAATCGATCCAGCCAGCGCAAACGCTCGGGTTTGATCGGTTGTTCTGCTGTAACGGTGTCTTGTGGATCAGACGAGTTGGCGCGCATCAATCACCTCTTGGATTGTGCGCGACAGGATGGAGGTATCCAGCCAAGTTACCAATCCCTGTAGAAAAAAATAATCACAAAATACTACGCCTCTCGTCGGGCATCGGCGAGGGCAGTTCCTGGATTGCAGATACCTTGTCCGCGACTCAAGCATAGTCGCAAGTCAGTGGTACTGATGATCCCCAGCGGTTCACTGCACAGTGACAGATCATTGTTGCGAAAGGACTTTTTCAACAGATACAAAAAAGGCCACTCTTTCGAGTAGCCTTTTTTGATGTTTGGTTGCGGGAGCCGGATTTGAACCGACGACCTTCGGGTTATGAGCCCGACGAGCTACCAGACTGCTCCATCCCGCGTCTGTGTGGCGGCATTCTACAGGCGAACGACGAGATGTCAACCGCTAATCCAGGAATGGGCCAAATAACTGCGAAATCGCGGCAAACGGTCGCAGGTGATGCGTAAGTTTCGGAAATGCAACGAATTGCCGTTTCGCCAGCGATTGAGCGGGGCGCCCCTTTGCAAAACAGACGCGCACAAAAAAGGCCACTCTTTCGAGTAGCCTTTTCTGATGTTTGGTTGCGGGAGCCGGATTTGAACCGACGACCTTCGGGTTATGAGCCCGACGAGCTACCAGACTGCTCCATCCCGCGTCTGTGTGGCGGCATTCTACAGACGTTCGCGAGCGTGTCAACCGTCGATCTGGATAAATCTGTTGAGGTTCAAGCGCTTAGCGTCTTTTCGCGGCGGTTGGCCGGCGCGCAGGGCAGGTAGCGCAAGGCTTTCAGCTCTATTGCACCTTGATCTGTGATTGAAAAAATAAATTCAGCGGAAATCTCCTACGGTCGGAAAAGAACATTCAACCACTGGTGCTATATACAGGTGCCAATGAGATACTGCCGCTCCGGCTTGCCACGTTGTCTTTTTCCGACATGACCCAGCGAAAAATCATCCACATCGACTGTGACTGTTTCTACGCCGCCATCGAGATGCGCGATGATCCGCGTCTGGCCGGCAAGCCGTTGGCGGTGGGTGGTTCGGCGGATCGGCGCGGGGTGATCGCCACCTGCAACTATGAAGCGCGCGCCTATGGTGTGCGCTCGGCCATGGCTTCCGGGCATGCATTAAAGCTGTGCCCGGACCTGACCATCGTCAAGCCGCGCATGGAGGCTTATCGCGAAGCTTCGAAAGAAATTCATACGATCTTTGCCGACTACACCGACCTGATCGAGCCGCTTTCGCTGGACGAGGCCTACCTCGATGTGTCGGACAGCGCGCATTTGGGCGGCAGCGCCACGCGCATCGCTCAGGACATTCGTCGCCGGGTCTCCAATCAGTTGCACATCACCGTTTCCGCAGGCGTTGCGCCAAACAAGTTTCTGGCGAAGATCGCCAGCGACTGGAAAAAACCCAACGGTTTGTTCGTGATCACCCCGGATCAGGTCGAGGAGTTCGTCAGTGGTCTGCCCGTGAGCAAGCTGCACGGCGTCGGCAAGGTCACCGCCGACAAGCTCGGCAAGCTTGGTATCGTTGACTGTCAGCACTTGCGCGAGTGGGGCAGGCTGGCGCTGGTGCGCGAATTCGGCAGTTTCGGCGAGCGCTTGTGGAATCTCGCCCGTGGAATCGATGATCGTTTGGTGCATAACGACAGCCGGCGGCAGTCGATCAGTGTGGAAAACACCTACGACGTTGATCTGCCGGACTTGCGCAGCTGCCTGGACAAATTGCCCGAGTTGCTCGATACCCTGAAAACCCGCATGGCGCGGATCGACAGCAGTTATCGACCGGGCAAGCCGTTCGTCAAAGTCAAATTTCATGATTTCACCCAGACCACGCTGGAACAGGCCGGGGCAGGGCGTGACCTGGGCAGTTATCAGTTGATGCTGACGCAGGCGTTCAATCGCGGCGGCAAACCGGTGCGGTTGTTAGGGGTGGGGGTGAGGCTGGAGGATTTGCGCGGCGGGTTTGAGCAGATGGAGTTGTTTGAGCGGTAGATTTGCGGTGCCTGGCAGGGGCTCTTCGCGAGCAGGCTCGCTCCCACATTGGATCTGCGTCGTTTACAGATCCCTTGTGGGAGCGAGCCTGCTCCGGGCGGCGTTCCGACGAAGCTTCTAAGCTTTAATTCGGTCCCGGATCAGCCACTAAACGCCCGGCATCCTTGGCCAGAGACTTGAGAAACTCAGTCTGCAACTCAGGATCATTGCGGGTCAGTTCGATCAGACTCTGCTCCAATTCGCTGGCTTCTTCTTCCAGGCCCAGCTCCGACAGGCGTTTGACCCGGTGTACCCACTGGCTCACCTCATCATCTTCCAGGTCGTCATAAATCAGCCCGTGCGCCTCGATCAACTTGCCGCGCAGGTGGCCGCTGAGCATCAGGGTCGAGTCGGTATGCACGTCGTCCTTGGCGTCTTCAACACTGATCTGCAAGCGGCCAACATGGTTGAGGTCATGTTCGGCGAAAGGGCTATCGAGCAGATTCAAGCGCAGCACACCGTTGCGGTCGGTGGTCATGTCGAACGTCTGCTTGCCGGCCTTGACCTGCACCGGTCGTTCGCTCCACGGCAGGCTCGAATACTCCGTGCGCTTGTCGCGCTGGACTTCGTCGATGCCCGCGAGGTTCTGCTGCGCGCGACCATTGGACTGCACGTTCATGAACGGGTTGAGCCCGGCAAAACCGTAGCTCAGCCAATCCTTGGTGACGCTGTCCGGCAGGTTACCGAGGGCAAACACGTTGACCACGTTGGCACCGACACCACCGACCACGGCCACCGCCCCCAGCGGAATCTCGTAGACTTCGCGCCAGGGTTGATAAGGCGTGTAGCGGTCGTAACGGCGGGTGACCTCGAACTCGGTGACTTCGAAAGTCTTCTGCTCGTTGATCTTCACGCGTCGCTGCGGCAGCTCGAGCACCTTGGGCTCGCCGACATCGATCTGCAGGCTGTGATCGAGCAGTTTTCGCTCGACCCGCTCTTCGTGCTCGCTGCGTTGCGACATGTGATTGGCGCAGCCGCTGACCAGCAGGGCGCCGCACAGGGCGGCGCCACCGAGGCCTAAGGTGTTTCGCTTGAACATGACGTCTCTATCTGGTTTCAGCGGCGGATACGGGCCTGAAGGAAGGACACAACATCGGCCACCGGCAGTGCTTGCGCCTCTGCTTCGGAACGACTCTTGTATTCCAGGTTGCCTTCGGCGAGGCCGCGGTCGCTGACCACGATCCGGTGTGGAATGCCGATCAGCTCCATGTCCGCAAACTTGATGCCCGGGCTGGTTTTCTTGTCGCGATCGTCCAGCAGCACTTCGAAGCCGGCCGCCGTAAGTTCGGCGTACAGCTTGTCGGTGGCTTCGCGCACCTGCTCGGTTTCATAGCGCAGCGGTACCAGCGCGATCTGGAACGGCGCCAGGGTGTCGCTCCAGATGATGCCGTTGGCGTCGTTGTTCTGCTCGATGGCAGCGGCGACCACGCGGGAAACGCCAATCCCGTAGCAGCCCATTTCCAGGGTCACCGGCTTGCCGTTTTCGCCCAGCACTTCGCACTTCATCGCCTTGCTGTACTTGTTGCCCAGCTGGAAGATGTGGCCGACTTCGATGCCGCGCTTGATTTCCAGCGTGCCTTTGCCGTCCGGGCTTGGGTCGCCGGCGACGACGTTGCGCAGGTCGGCAACGGTCGGAACCGGCAGATCACGCTCCCAGTTCACGCCGAAGTAGTGCTTGTCGTCGATGTTCGCGCCAATGCCGAAGTCGCTCATCATCGCGACCGAGCGGTCGATGATGATCGGCAGCGGCAGGTTCAGCGGGCCGAGCGAACCGGCGCCGGCGCCAATCGCGTCACGCAGTTCGGCATCGGAGGCCATCACCAGCGGGCTGGCCACGCCAGGCTGGTTGGCAGCCTTGATTTCGTTCAGTTCGTGGTCGCCACGAATCACCAGCGCGATCAGCTTGCCTTCTTCTTCGGCGTGGACGATCAGGGTCTTGATGGTCTTTTCAATCGGCAGATTGAATTTTTCCACCAGCGCCGCGATGGTTTTGGTGTCTGGCGTATCGACCAAGCGCAGTTCTTCGGTTGGCGCAGGGCGCGAGGTTTCCCGTGGCACCGCTTCGGCTTTTTCGATGTTCGCCGCGTAGTCGGAACCGTTGCTGAAGACGATATCGTCTTCGCCGGACTCGGCCAGCACGTGGAATTCGTGGGAGCCGGCGCCGCCGATGGAGCCGTTGTCGGCTTCTACCGGACGGAATTTCAGACCCAGACGCGTGAAGATGTTGCAGTAGGCTTCATGCATGCGGTCATAAGTGATCTGCAGCGACGCCTGATCAGCGTGGAAGGAGTAGGCGTCCTTCATGATGAATTCGCGGCCGCGCATCAAACCGAAGCGTGGGCGGATTTCATCGCGGAATTTGGTCTGGATCTGGTACAGGTTGATTGGCAGCTGTTTGTAGCTGCTCAACTCGTTGCGCATCAGATCGGTGATCACTTCTTCGTGGGTCGGGCCCGCGCAGAAATCACGACCGTGGCGGTCTTTGATGCGCAGCAGCTCAGGGCCGTATTCTTCCCAGCGCCCCGATTCCTGCCACAGCTCGGCCGGTTGGGTGCTCGGCATCAACACTTCCAGAGAACCGGCAGCGTTCATCTCTTCGCGAACGATGGCTTCGACCTTGCGCATGACTCGCAGGCCCATCGGCAGCCAGGTATACAGGCCCGAGGCAAGCTTGCGGATCATGCCGGCGCGCAGCATCAGCTGGTGGCTGATCACGACCGCGTCGGAAGGCGTTTCTTTCTGTGTGGCGAGCAAAAATTGACTGGTGCGCATGGTTGGCCGTTGTCGGTTGCTATGACTGGAAATGACGGAGCAGTGTACCGGCGAGTTTTGCTGACGTACAGAAGTGTGGCCGGCGGAAGGCGCCAGCGGCGGGATTCCTCCCGCCATTGGCGAAGCGTCCTACGATTCTTCGGTGACGGGCGTCGGTGCAGGCTCGGGCGTCGGTGTTTGTCCTTCGCGGCGGCGCTCCTGGAACCAGTGCAGCGCGATCAGTAGCAGCGTCGGTACGCCGAGCAGGGCGGTAATGAGGAAGAAGCTGTGATAACCGAACTTCTCGACCAGCACGCCGGAATAGCCGCCCATCAGGCGCGGCAGCAGCAACATGATCGAGCTGAGCAGGGCGTACTGCGTTGCGGAAAACTTCAGGTTGGTCAGGCTCGACAGGTAGGCAACGAACGCCGATGTCGCCAGGCCCGAGCTGAAGTTGTCGAGGGAAATGGTCACCACCAGCATCTGCAGGTTCGGGCCCATGTCCGCGAGCATGACGAACAGCAGGTTGGTCGCTGCCGAAGACACACCGCCGATAAACAGGATCGGCAGAATGCCGAAACGCACGATCAACAGGCCACCCATGCCGGCACCGACGAGGGTCATGATCAGGCCGAAAATCTTGCTGACACTGGCGATCTGATCCTTGGTGAAACCCTGGTCGATGTAGAACACGTTGGCCATCACGCCCATTACCGTGTCCGACATGCGATAGGTCGCGATCAGGCCCAGCAGCAACAGCGCCTGCCAGCGATAACGCAGGATGAAGTCATTGATCGGCGTGAGTACCGGCGCCAGTCCGCGTCGGCCCATGGCCGACAGGCACATGCCGGTGAGCAATATATAGAGGATGGCGCGCAGAAAGGCGCGGTCTTCGAGAAGTAGGTCGAGCGGGCTCATGTCACCGAACAGCACGCCAGCGAAATCGGTGTTGTATAGCTGGGTGAACATCGCCGGCACGGAAACCAGCAGAACGATCAGCACGAACACCGACATCAATTGATGCATGAACGTGTAGCGCCCGGCCTGCAACTGCGTGCGCAGCGGCACCGGTGGTTCACGCATGAACAGCGTGGTCAGCAGTGCGGGCACCATCAATGCGCCAAACAGTACATAGGTGCCGGTCCACGCCGCGTGCTTATAGTTGAAGCCGGTTGAGCCGAAACCTTCGGCGAAAAACAGCGCGCCGGCGGTGGCGAGCAGGGCGGCAACGCGGTAGCCGGACATATAGCTGGCGGCGAGCGCGGCCTGGCGGCTGTCATCGGCGATTTCCAGGCGATAGGCGTCGACCGCGATATCTTGGGTGGCCGAGGCGAAGGCGACGACGACGGCAATGGCGATCAGCCAGGACAAATGCTTTTGCGGATCACAGAAACCCATGCCGATCAGGCCGAGAATCACCAGTGCCTGGGAGAGCACCAGCCAGGAGCGGCGACGGCCGAGTTTGCCCAGCAAGGGCAGGCGCCATTGGTCGAGCAGGGGCGACCAGACCCATTTGAACGCGTACGCCAGGCCGATCAGGCTGGCATAGCCGATGGTTTCACGGGCCACGCCCGCTTCACGCAGCCATACGGAGAGCGTCGAGAACACCAGCATGTACGGCAGGCCGGCGGCAAAACCGAGCAACAACAGCACGAGCGTCGAAGGACTGGCATAGGCGGCGAGCGCGGCGCGCCAGGTTTTACGGGGCATGGGCTGAAGTCTGCCTCAAAATTGCGAAAACAAAGCGCGCACTCTAACCGCTGTGCTCTACCGGACGCCAGCCATGGCGCCGAATATCCACACGATTGTTCTGGACGGTGATGCCTTCCATGCGCAATCGCGCACGCTGTTCATCACCGGAAGGGCTGCCGACCGGCAGGCTGATGCGTCCGCCGGCGCCGAGCACGCGGTGCCAGGGCAGCTTGGTGTCGCCGGGCAACTGGCTCAAAGTCCGCCCGACCCAGCGCGCGGCGCGGCCCAGCCCGGCAAGTTCGGCTAACTGGCCATAACTGACGACTTTGCCTTCGGGCACTTGCGCGAGCGTCGAGTAGAGTGCCGTGCGTCGGATTTGCGCATCGTTTTCGACGCTGTCGAGTGGGTCTTTCACGTACGCGGCTCCTGAGCATTGGCGTGACGATGGCGACAAGGGTAATCGCTCGTGGCGCAGTTGAGAAATGAACTCAATTGAAATAGTCCGGTCAGTCCTTGTCATGGGCAAAATCCTACGGATAATGCCGACCCTTTTCGCCAACTCCGAGCCCCCGATCTGCTTATGTTCCCCAGAACCCTGTTGTGCCTTGCTGTTTTCAGCGCGTCCACGCCCCTGCTTGCCGACACCGTCTGGTTGAAAAACGGCGACAAGCTGAGTGGCACTATCACGGTATTCGACGGCGGCAAGCTGTTGATCCAGACCAAATACGCCGGCGCAGTGGCGATTGACTGGAAAGAGGTCAAGACCCTCGACAGCGATCAGCATCTGCTGGTGAAGCAGGACGCCTATGCCGGTGAAGTGTCGAAGTCGCTGACGGCGGCCGACGATGGCAAGGTCACCCTGGCCAACGGCGAGGCGCCGAAGACGGTCGAGCTGGCGAGCATTCAGCAGATCCTCAAGCCCAAGCCGATCGTCACCGACCTGGTATGGAAGGGCAACGTCGATCTGGCGCTGGACTATCAGCGCGCCGAAAAGGACACCGACGATTACGACGTTGCCTTCAAGACTTCGGCTCGCCATGGCCGCTGGCGCCATACCGGCGAGGGTGAGTACAACCGCGAAGTCCAGGATGCGGAAACCACCACCAACAACTGGCGCGCCGAATACTCTCTCGACCGTTTCCTCACCGATCAGTGGTTCTGGCAGGGGCGCATCAACTACAAGCGTGATCACATCGAAGAGCTGGCGCGTCAGCGCGTGGTCGGTACCGGTCCGGGCTACCAGTTCTGGGACGACGAACTCGGCGCGTTCTCCCTGGGCTCGTTGCTCAACCGCACCGATTACGAGTATCGCGATGGCAGCAAGGACAACTTCTATTCCGTCGCGATGAAGTGGGACTATAACCGCTACCTGATCGGCAAGAAGGTCGAGTTCTTCACCAATGGCGAAGTCGGCAAGCCGCTGTCGGGCGTTGCCGATTACGCGCTGGATGCCGAACTGGGCCTGCGCTACAAGGTCACCGACTGGGCCTCGCTCAACCTCAAGGCCGAGCGCGACATCATCAGCGGCACCAACGATGCGGATCTGAACAAGACCCGTTATACCGCAGGGTTTGGTGTGGCCTGGTAAGCACCTGCGCTAGAAAGGAGAAAGCCCCGTGATTGCGGGGCTTTTCATTGTCAGCTTTCTGCTTTGGTCTTGCTGACGGGAATCGAAACACATTCTCCCTGCCTGACGCCCATCTGGTATTGGCATTGGTAGCTAAGGCTGCCGTCTTTCCTGAAGAAGCGCATCGGTCCATGCTCGGCGCCATCGATATAATCGGTAAATGAAGCCATCTCACCGTTTTCGTGCCATGTCGTGGATGATCCGTGAAGGTTGCCGTCTTTGTATTTTCGATGTTCTTTAAGCTGGCCGGTCGCGTACCACTGTTTGAAGTCGCCCTGTTGGCGATGTTTTTCATCCCACTGCCACTGCAAGGTTTGCCTGCCTTGCTCATTCCATTGCTCATAGCTTCGTTGCACACCGTCCCTGTAAAACTGTTTCTCTTTGACTGTCCCGTCGATGAAGTAAGTGGTTAGCCAGCCATCTGGCTTGCCGTCGACATTGGTGCGGGAGGTCTCAACGGCTCCATTATCAAAATAATGATTATTTGGCCCTTGGGATTTGCCGTTGATGAAAACGGTTTCGTACCTGATCTGTCCATTCGAGTGGTATCCAAGGGCAGGGCCGTGGAGAACGTCATTTCGATAACTGCTGCGCCCGATCAGCGTCCCGTCCTCGTCATATTCCAAATACTCGCCATCTACATGCTTGCCCAGATGCCAATTGTAGGACTCAGCGATTTTGCCATTTTCGTGATAGATAAATTGCCAACCCTCGAGATGGTTGTTGAGGTAGTTTTCACGCTTGATGACGACCCCTTGTTCGGAATATGTCAGCGCCTCGCCCTGACGCAGGCCGTTAGCATCATTCTGGTAGGTCCGGCGGGGTTTTCCGTTTCGATAGTAAGCTTTGTATGTCAGAACGGGTTTCGCTGAAGCGAAGTCTTCTCTGTCGACGTAATGCTCGCTGCGTAGACTTCGCGTGTCCCGGTAAAAAATTTGTGCTTGCCACGCCTGTTTTTCTTCGTCATAGGACATTGGCATTTTCAGGTAGTACAACGCCAGGCCTTCGCCGATCGGCTTGAGGTGCTCGTCCAGATAAAGCTTGTCGTCTGCCAGAGGGTTCGTCAGGTCTGCGCACTCCTCAGGAGTGCAGGGGCGTACCTTTTCGAAGAAGGCGCGTTTTCGCTCGCAAGCGGAGAGCGTCAGAATCAGGGGGATTTTTTGGTCGATCAAGTCTTGGACTTCGCCGAGCGCTCGTCGAAATGATTCGTTCGGAATGCCCAATGATTCTGGCGTCAAATAGACCTCGTTGCTCCCGCAGGCGTGAGGAGTCGAGAGCGTCAGGAGCGCTGCGCCTCTGAGTTGCATCGAAGAGTGGCCATTGACTTCTGGTCCTTTCGCCAGATATGTCGCACGAGGGTTCATGCCGAGAATCACCGTCGGATGATCAGATTTGGTCTCTGCATTCAGAGGGGGGGCGAACGCCAACAGCAACGCGTTGAATGTGTTCCAAGAGATGAATTGCATCCTGCTTCTTCCATGTGATTCCAGGGCGCGGATCATATAGAGCGGAGGCAAAAAGAGGGGCAAACAAAATATACAGACACAAAAAAGCCCCGCTTTTAAGGGCGGGGCTCTTTTCTAAAGAAGCTACAAGTTAGATAACTTGTACTTCTTCAGCTTGCATGCCTTTCTGACCGCGGGTAGCGATGAAAGAAACCTGTTGGCCTTCTTTCAGGCTTTTGAAGCCGTCGGATTGGATAGCTTTGAAGTGAACGAACAGGTCGTCACCGGATTGTGGAGTGATGAAGCCGAAGCCTTTTTCATCGTTGAACCACTTAACGGTACCGGTTTGGCGATTAGACATGGTGTAACTCCTTGAACAAAGATAACTGCGACTCAGGAAGAACCCTGGCCGAGACTGAGTGCAAAGAGCAGGAAAAATTCTTGTAGATGGTTGGATCGAAATTCAACATATCGTGTAGAGATTCTCAGTGACACAAGCAACACAGTGACGCCACCTTAACCCTTTTTCCGGAACGTGCCAATGTTTCTTGCAAAGGATTCTGTGTTTTAGGGATCGGCGGTGCGACGGCTCGTCGCCACAGCGCGTAAATACCGGGTGTTTGCCCAGGATTGCGTTGCGCACTTTGATCGCGGCGACGCGCCCGGTAAGATGCCGGACAGAATTTTTCCACCTCGCTATTCAGGACAAACCCGCCATGAGCATCAAATCGGACAAGTGGATTCGCCGCATGGCGCAGGAACACGGCATGATCGAACCGTTCGTCGAGCGCCAGATGCGCGGCAGCGACGACAGCCGGGTGATTTCCTACGGCGTGTCGAGCTACGGCTACGACGTGCGTTGCACCAACCACTTCAAGGTGTTCACCAACATCAACTCGGCCATTGTCGACCCGAAGAACTTCGACGCCGGCAGCTTCGTCGACATCCACAGCGACGTCTGCATCATTCCGCCGAACTCCTTCGCCCTGGCCAGCACCGTCGAATACTTCCGCATTCCACGCAACGTGCTGACCATCTGCCTGGGTAAAAGCACCTACGCGCGCTGCGGCATCATCGTCAACGTCACTCCGCTCGAGCCTGAGTGGGAAGGTCACGTGACCCTGGAATTTTCCAACACCACCAACCTGCCGGCGAAAATCTACGCCAACGAAGGTGTGGCGCAGATGCTCTTCCTCGAATCCGATGAAGAATGTGAAGTTTCCTACAAGGATCGTGGCGGCAAATATCAGGGCCAGCGTGGCGTGACCTTGCCGCGTACCTGATCGACTATCCGACGGATGTCGGGAATTCTTTGGCGGGCAGACACTCTATGGGGTGTACTGCCCGTTTTTGTTACACACAGATTCGGGCCTTCACTGAGGAGTGCCCTATGAAGATCGACCCGCGAATCAGCGCTGAACTGGCAAGGCTTGAGCCCAATCAGATAGGCGTTCTGGCTTGGTCGTTACTGGCGAATCCGTCTTTGAGCCTGTCCGGCGGCGTGCCCGGCCAGCCCGATCCCGATACTCCCAACGAACAACCGACCGAACCAGGCGAACCGACGCTGCCGGATGAGCCGCCGCCGGCGCCTGTTGCCTGATCCACTGTCATGAATATGGCCCGTCAGTCTGATCGATTTGCGATCTAGCTGACGGGCCATATTTCGTTGTCGCCGATCACGAAGACCTTGCAGCTGTCATCGCGCTCGACCTGATAGCCGCCGGTAAACGCACCGAATGCCGGCATCAGGCTGATGCGTTCACCCAACCTGAAGCAGGCCAGGCGCAAGCTTTGCCGACCCTTGCCGTGCAATCGATAAACCGGGTGTACGTGGCCAGCGAGCACATGCCGCTCCGGATGCGCATCGGGCTCATGCTGCAAGGCAAACGGCCCGAGTAACAGCGGTTCTGGCACCACGCGCATATTCAGCGAGGCCGGCGGGTCGCCTGCGCGTTTGTCATGGTTGCCGCGAATCAGCGTCATCGGCAGGTCAGCGTGGCGCGCTCGCCATTCTGCCAGTGCGTTCAGGGTGGTCGGGACATGTGACCCGGGGCCATGCAGAAAGTCGCCGAGGAAGATCAACTGGCGACACGGCAGCCGCGCCAGCAACGCGTCGATCACCTCGATGTTGCTCGCCGTCGTGCCATGCGGCACCGGCTGGCCGAGGCTGCGATAGGCCGCCGCCTTACCGAAATGCACATCGGCGATCAGCAATGCTTCCTGCGCTGGCCAGTACAGCGCTTTCTCCGGCAGCAGCCATAACTCCTCACCGGCCAAACGTACCGGGTAGGCACTCACGACGATTTTCCGTTATCAGCGGTTTTTTCCAGGTCACCGACCATTCTTCTGATCCTGTCAGCCAGTTTTTCCGAACTCATGCTCTCGCGCATCCGCTCCACCAGCAGCGGAAAGCCCAACGGTGTAGGACGTTTAACCTGATGCACGTCGAGTTTCATCTGATTGATGCGCTCCAATGTCTGTTCCAGACGACGAATATCCAGTTCCTCGCGTAGGACTTCTTCCCCAGCCTGGGCCAGCAGCAGGTTGTCGGCGTCGTATTGTTTGAACACCTGGAAAAACAAGCCACTCGACGCCTGCACCTGGCGGGTACTCTTTGGTGCGCCCGGATACCCGGCGAAGACCAGCCCGGCGATCCGCGCGATTTCGCGGAAGCGGCGCAACGCCAGCTCACCGGCATTGAGACTGGCGAGCACATCCAGCAACAAGTCATCGGCGTTGAACAGCTGAGCGTCGATATGCGCGGCCCAATCCACCGGCGTGGCGCTGAGCAGCTCCAGGCCGTAGTCATTCACGGCAATCGAGAAGGTCACCGGTTGCCGCTGACTGACGCGCCACGCCAGCAGGCTCGCCAGTCCCAGATGCACTTGGCGCCCGGCGAATGGATAGAGGAAAAGATGCCAGCCTTCGCGGGATTTCAGTACCTCGGCGAGCAGATTTTCCGTGGTGGGCAAGCCGGACCAGCGTATCTGCGTCTCCAGCAGCGGCCGCAGCGCGTGCATTTCCGGGCCGTTGAACTGACCTTGAGCAGCGGCGCTGAAGCGCGTCACCACTGCTTCGGCCAGTTCGTTGGATAACGGCATGCGCCCGCCATTCCAGCGCGGCACGGCGGCTTTTTTTGCGGTGCTGCGTTTGACGTAGGCGGTCATGTTTTCCACCCGCACCAGTTCCAGCAGGCGGCCGGCGAAGAGGAAACCATCGCCGGGTTTCAGCCGGGCGATAAAGCCTTCCTCGACGCTGCCCAGCTGTTTGCCGCCGCCGCCCTTGCTCCAGAATTTCAGGTTGATGCTCGCGTCGCTGACGATGGTGCCGATGCTCATGCGATGGCGCCGCGCCAGGCGCGCATCCGGCACGCGCCAGACGCCGTGTTCGTCCGGCTCGACCCGGCGGTAATCCGGATACGCTGTAAGAGACATCCCGCCATGGCGAACGAACGCCAGCGCCCAGGCCCAATCCGCCGCTGTCAGGTCGCGATAGGCCCAGGCGCCTCGGACTTCTTCGTACAAGTCTTCAGGAATAAAGCCACCGCCAAGGGCCATGCTGACCAAATGCTGGACCAGCACATCCAGCGGCTTGTGCGGTGACAGACGCGGCTCGATGCGCCGCTGTTCGACGGCATCCCGTGCGGCAACCGCTTCGATCAGTTCAAGGCTGTGGGTCGGCACCAGCGTCACCCGCGAGGTGCGCCCCGGCGCGTGGCCGGAACGCCCGGCACGTTGCATCAAGCGCGCGACGCCTTTCGCCGAGCCGATCTGCAGCACGCGCTCGACCGGGAGGAAATCCACACCCAAGTCCAGGCTCGAAGTGCAGACCACCGCTTTCAACTGGCCATTCTTCAACGCCTGCTCGACCCAGTCGCGGGTATCGCGTGACAGTGAGCTGTGGTGCAGCGCGATCAACCCGGCCCAGTCCGGCCGCGCTTCCAGCAGCGCCTGATACCAGATCTCCGATTGCGCGCGGGTGTTGGTGAACACCAGGCTGCTGGCGCAGGCGTCGAGTTCGGCCACCACCTGCGGCAGCATCTTCAGGCCGATGTGGCCGGCCCAGGGAAAACGCTCGATGGCCGGTGGCAGCAGGGTGTCGACTTGCAGGGTTTTTTCGCTTTTGCCCTGAACACTGACGCCGCCGCCCTGTGGGATCAGCACTTGCTCGGCGTGGGATTGATTACCGAGGGTGGCGGACACGCCCCAAACGATCAGTTCCGGCTGCCAATGACGCAGGCGGGCGAGGGCCAGTTGCAATTGCACGCCACGCTTGTTGCCGAGCAACTCGTGCCATTCATCGACGACGATCATGCGCAGGCTCGACAACGCCGTGCGCGCATCGGCGCGGGCCAGTAGCAGAGTCAGGCTTTCCGGGGTGGTGATCAGCGTCGTCGGCAGACGTCGGCCCTGGCGGGCGCGTTCGCTGCTGCTGGTGTCGCCGGTGCGCAGGCCGATGCTCCACGGAATCTGTAAATCATCCACCGGGGTTTGCAGCGCGCGGGCGGTATCGGCGGCAAGAGCGCGCATCGGCGTGATCCACAGCACCGTCAACGGCTCGGCCGGCGGTTTGCGTTTGCGCGGTGTAGCCACGGGCGGTTGCAGGCGGGCGAAGCGGTTGAGCGCAGCAAACCACACCGCATAGGTTTTACCGGCGCCGGTGCTGGCGTGGAGCAACCCGGATTCGCCGTTTTTCACCGCCGCCCACACCTGTTTCTGAAAGGCGAACGGCTTCCAGTCGCGGGCGCTGAACCAAGTTTTTGCAAAGTCGGGGGATTTCGCCATGCCGGCTGCGTGCGCTCTGGAGGTGTTGTTTCAGAGACAGCGAAGCGGGGGGACAAGTTTAACTTTGTCGGTCGATGGATTCCCCCTGTGGGAGCGAGCCTGCTCGCGAATGCGATGTCTCATTCAACATTGATGTTGATTGATAAACCGCTTTCGCGAGTAGGCTCGCTCCCACACAGGGCGGGGGCCAACCTTATTTAAGATTGCCGCTGAGGAACTGCTTCAGGCGTTCACTCTTGGGATTGCCCAGCACGGCTTCCGGCGCACCTTCTTCTTCCACCAGACCCTGATGCAGAAACAGCACCTGATTCGACACCTTGCGCGCAAAACTCATTTCGTGGGTGACCATGATCATCGTCCGACCTTCTTCGGCCAGGCCCTGAATTACTTTCAGCACTTCGCCGACCAGTTCCGGATCTAGTGCCGAGGTCGGTTCGTCGAACAGCATCACTTCCGGTTCCATCGCCAGTGCCCGGGCGATCGCCACGCGTTGTTGCTGGCCGCCGGACAGGAACGCCGGGTATTGATCGGCGACCCGCGCCGGCAAGCCGACTTTGTCCAGATAACGTCGGGCGCGATCCTCGGCTTCCTGTTTGCTGCAGCCCAGCACCCGGCGCGGGGCCATGGTGATGTTTTCCAGCACGGTCATGTGGCTCCACAGGTTGAAATGCTGGAACACCATTGCCAGCCGCGTGCGCAGGCGTTGCAGTTCATCGGCGTCGGCGACGTGCATGCCGTGCCGGTCGGTGACCATGCGGATCGCCTGGCCATCGAGGCTCATGGCGCCGTCATTCGGTTGCTCGAGGAAATTGATGCAGCGCAAAAAGGTGCTTTTGCCCGAGCCGCTGGCGCCGATCAGGCTGATCACGTCGCCGGTTTTGGCCTTGAGCGAAACGCCTTTGAGCACCTGATGATCGCCATAGCTTTTGTGCAGGCCTTCAACGGTCAGTTTGTACATGGACGAGCATCCTCAAGGCGAAAGTAGGTAGCCGCTGCGATAGGCTTCGGCGCCCGCGACGTGGGCGATGACCATGCCGGCAGTGGCCATGCGCCGCAGCGAGCGCGCATACAGCAGGCCGGCGGCGGTGCAATGAATGGGGGTGACCTTGTCGTGGACCGGGTCGATGATTTCGGCGATCTGCTGGCCGGCTTCCAGGTATTGGCCGGGTGTGGCGCAGTACACCAGCAGGCCGCCGACTGGCGTGGTCACCGGTTCGACCCCGGCCAGCGGCGTGGGAGGGTACGGCAGTGGCGGTTGCGGCTTGGTCTCGCCGACGATGGCATCGAACTGGATCAGATAGTCGATCAGCGCCTGACAATCGCGGCTGGCCAGCGGGTGGTTGACGTCACCCTGGCCGCGCAATTCGACGGTCACCGAGAAGCTGCCCAGCGGAATCTCGAACTGCTCGCCGAAGCGCTCGCGCAGTTGCCACCAGAGCAGGGTGAAGCATTCGTCGAACGACTGCCCGCCGGAATCGGTAGCGAGCAGACTGGCCTGCGCTTCGATATAGCGCGCCAGTGGCTCGACCTGTGGCCAGGCCTCGGGCGTGGTGTACAGGTGCACCACCGATTCGAAGTCGCAGTGCAAGTCCAGCACCATGTCGGCATCGCAGGCCAGGCGTTGCAGGGTCAGACGCTGGGATTGCAGTTGTGTGGTCGGCGTCTGGCGGGCGAGGGCGTTGCGCAGGCTGGTGCGGATCAGTTCGAGGTTGTGCTGCGCGTCGTCGTTGAGTTGGCCTTCGATGGCGTTGCCGATTTCTTCGCTGAGGTCGACGAACCAGCGATTGAAGTTCTGCCCGCTCTCCAGGTCGTAACGGCCCAGCGGCACGTCCATCAGCACTTGTTCGAGGCCGACCGGGTTGGCCACCGGCACGAGGACGATTTCGCTGCGCAGGCGGCCGGCAGCTTCCAGCTCGGCCAGACGCTGCTTCAGGTGCCAGGCGACCAGCATGCCCGGCAGTTCGTCGGCATGCAGCGAGGCCTGAATGTACACCTTGCCCTTGGCCTGCTGTGGGCCGAAGTGGAAACTGTGAATCTGCCGTGCGGTCCCCGGCAGCGGGGCCAGCAAGTCATGAATCTGGTGGCGCATTGTTATCTCTTTATTGTCAAACCGGTGCTAGTGAGTCGGCCCGAGGAAGGCCAGCCAGCGGCGTTCGGCAAGGCGGAACAGACCGACCAGCGCAAAAGTAATGGTCAGGTAGATCAGCGCGGCGATGCCGAATGACTGGAAGGTCAGGAAGGTCGCCGAGTTGGCATCCCGCGCGACTTTCAGGATATCGGGAATGGTCGCGGTGAACGCCACGGTGGTCGAATGGAGCATCAGGATCACTTCGTTGCTGTAGTAAGGCAACGAGCGGCGCAATGCCGACGGCATGATCACGTAGGCGTACAGCTTCCAGCCGGTCAGGCCATAAGCCTTGGCCGCTTCGACTTCGCCGTGGTTCATGCTGCGAATCGCCCCGGCAAAAATCTCCGTGGTGTACGCGCAGGTATTGAGCGCGAAGGCGAGGATCGTGCAGTTCATCGCGTCGCGAAAGAAACTGTCGAGGATCGGCTGTTCGCGCACGGCGGCGAGGCTGTAGATGCCGGTGTAGCAGATCAGCAACTGGATATACAGCGGCGTGCCACGGAACAGGTAGGTGTAGAACTGCACCGGCCAGCGAATGTAGAAGTGCGGCGAGACGCGGGCAATCGACAATGGGATCGAGACGACGAAGCCGATGCAGATCGAGGCGCTCAGCAGCCACATCGTCATCGCCAGCCCGGTGATGTTCTGGCCGTCGGTATAAAGGAAGGCGCGCCAATATTCCTGGAGAAGTTCGATCATCGTACGGCCTCCCGGGCACCGGCGGCGTAGCGGCGTTCGAGCCAGCGCAGGATGAAGTTCGAAGCACTGGTAATCAGCAGATAGATCAAGGCGGCGAGGACCAGAAAGTAGAACAGTTGATAGGTGCTTTTACCGGCGTCCTGCGCTGCCTTGACCAGATCGGCGAGGCCAATGATCGACACCAGCGCGGTGGCCTTGAGCATGACCATCCAGTTGTTGCCGATGCCTGGGAGGGCAAAACGCATCATTTGCGGAAACACCACAAAGCGAAAACGCTGGCCACGTTTGAGGCCGTACGCGGTGGCGGCTTCGACCTGACCACGCGGCACCGCGAGGATCGCGCCACGAAAGGTCTCGGTGAAATACGCGCCATAAATGAAGCCCAGCGTCAGCACGCCGGCGCTGAACGGGTCGATTTCGATGTATTCCCATTCCATGTAGTCGGTCAGCGACGTCAACCAGGTTTGCAGGCTGTAGAAGATCAACAGCATCAGCACCAGGTCCGGCACGCCGCGAATCAGCGTGGTGTAGAGCTGCGCGGGCAGGCGCACCAATTTGACTTTCGACAGTTTGGCACTGGCGCCGAGCAGGCCGAGCAACACGGCCACCAGCAGCGACATCGCCGATAATTTGATGGTCATCCAGGTGCCTTGCAGCAGCAACGGGCCGAAGCCCTGCAGACTGAACGAGGCCAGCCCCAGATTTTGCAGGAGGGTTTCAAACATAAATCAGCAACCTGAGCGGATGGAAAAGGCGCCCATCGAGGATGGGCGCCGGGGCATTATTTGCCGCTGTACAGATTCAGGTCGCCAAAGTGTTTCTTTTGAATCTCGGCGTATTTGCCGTCGTCGTGTAACGCTTTGATACCTTTATCCAAAAGTGCTTTCAGCTCAGTGTTACCTTTCTTGATACCGATAGCGGTTTTCGACGGCAGCAATTCGCTGTCGACCGGCTGGCTGACTTCGTAACCTTCGCCTTTCGGCGACTTGAGGAAGCCCAGTTCGGCTTGCAGCATGTCCTGGATGGCTGCGTCGAGGCGGCCGGAGGTCAGGTCGGAATACACCTGATCCTGGTTCTGATAGGCCTGGGTTTTCACACCGGCCTTGTCCAGCACGGCTTTGGCATAGGCTTCCTGAATCGTGCCTTGCTCATAGCCAACGGTCTTGCCCTTCAGCGACGCGACGTCTGCGCTCAGGCCGGAGCCTTTCTTGAACACGTAAGCGGTCGGGCCGGAAAACAGTTCGCTGGAGAAGTCGATGACCTTCTCGCGCGCCGGGGTCACGGTCATCGACGAGATCACGCCGTCGAATTTGTTGGCCTTGAGGCCCGGAATCATGCCGTCGAAATCGCTTTCGACCCATTTGCACTTGACCTTCAGTTCGGCGCAGATCGCGTTGCCCAGATCGATATCGAACCCGACCAGGCTGCCATCGGCCGCTTTCGACTCGAACGGTGCGTACGAAGGGTCAACGCCAAAGCGCAGCTCTTTGTATTCCTTGGCCAGCGCGGAGCCGGCGGCCATGCACAACGCCAGTGCAGAAAGGGTCAGCAATGCTTTTTTCATTATTCAATCCCTAAGAACCAATATGAGCGCTTGTGGCGCAGAATTATTGTTACTGCAACGCTTACGACCTATAGAAAGTAGCAATTTCCGAACCAGAGTGCCGAACAGGTGTTTTAAAAGGTCGAGTGGAGACAGGCAAGGGTAGTTGAATGCCCGGAAACGGGCATTGCTGTTTGCATGCACTGTTTCGGTTCAAACGCGTAGTTCAGAGCAGTTGAAACTGTGGCGAGGGGATTTATCCCCGATCGGCTGCGCAGCAGGCGCAAAAACCTGAGTTCACGATTTCAGGGGGAAATTGCTGGGGGCCGCTGCGCAGCCCAGCGGGGATAAATCCCCTCGCCACAGGATTCTGCGATGTGTCGAGAATGAATCAGGCCAACAAGTCTTGCAGGGTAGCGAGGCTGTCGGCTTCTTCGACGGTCTTGTCCTTGCGCCAGCGCAGCATGCGCGGGAAGCGCACGGCGATGCCGCTCTTGTGTCGGCGCGACAGGGCGATGCCTTCGAAGCCGAGCTCGAACACCAGGCTCGGTTTCACGCTGCTCACCGGGCCGAATTTTTCCACCGTGGTTTTGCGCACGATGCTGTCGACCTGACGCATCTCTTCATCGGTCAGCCCCGAATACGCCTTGGCGAACGGCACCAGCGAGCGCTGGCTGGATTCCGGCGGGCCGTCCCACACGGCGAAGGTGTAATCGCTGTACAGGCTGGCGCGACGGCCGTGTCCACGCTGGGCATAAATCAGTACCGCGTCGACGCTGAACGGATCGACCTTCCACTTCCACCACACGCCCATGTCCTTGGTCCGGCCGACGCCATACAGCGAATCGCGCGCCTTGAGCATCATGCCCTCGACGCCGAGTTTGCGTGACGCTTCGCGCTGGCGGCCGAGGTCGAGCCAGTCTTCGCCGTTCAATACCGGGGAGGGCAGCAGTACCGGGCTGTTGCAGCGCGCGATCACCTCTTCGAGTTGCGCCCGGCGCTTGACCTGCGGCTGGTTGCGCCAGTCTTCGCCCTGCCATTCCAGCAGGTCGTAGGCCAGCACTACCACCGGCACTTCTTCGAGAATCTTCTTGTCGAGGGTCTTGCGACCGATGCGTTGCTGCAGCAGGGCGAACGGTTGCACGGCCGGCGGCTCATCGGATTGCGGATCGAAGGCATCTTCGGTGGTCGGATGGGTGCTCTTCCACACGACGATTTCGCCGTCGATCACCGTGCCGTCGGGCAGGCCGTGGACCAGCACATCGAACTCGGGGAAGCGCTCGGTCACCAGTTCCTCGCCGCGCGACCACACCCACAGCTTGCCGTCGCGCTTGACCACTTGCGCGCGGATACCGTCCCACTTCCATTCCACCTGCCAGTCGCTGGCGGGGCCGAGCAGAGCTTCGAATTCCTCGACCGGTTGCGCCAAGGCGTGGGCAAGAAAGAACGGGTAGGGCTGGCCGCCGCGCTGGGCATGTTCGTCGGCGGATTCCGGGGCGATCAGTTTCAGATAGCTGGCGGCGTTCGGCCGGTTTGACAGGTCCGTGTAACCGACCAGGCGCTGGGCCACGCGTTTGCTGTCGAGCCCGGCCATTGAGGCGAGGGCGCGGGTGACCAGCAACTTCGAAACGCCGACGCGGAAACTGCCGGTGATCAGCTTGATGCACAGCATCAGGCTCGGCCGGTCCAGTTGCGCCCACAACATTGGCAATTGGCGCGCCAGGTACTCCGGCGTTTCTCCGCGCAGTGGCAGCAGCTTGTCTTCGATCCATTCGGCAAGACCGGCCTCGGAGCTGTGGGAATTTTCCGGCAGTACCAGAGAAATGGTCTCGGCCAGATCGCCGACGGCCTGATAGCTTTCTTCGAACAGCCATGGCTCCAGTCCCGAAACTGCGACCGCCAGCTCACGTAGGATGCGCACCGGTACCAGTTGTCGCGGCCTGCCACCGGAGAGGAAATACACCGCCCATGCGGCATCTTCCGGCGCGGCCTGCGCGAAGTAAGCCTGCATCGCCGCCAGCTTGGCGTTGCTCGACGTGGTGGCGTCGAGTTCGGCATATAACTCGGCGAAGGTTTTCATGGCGATGTCTCGGCAACGGTGGGTTCGCTGGCGATGTTGTCGTCTTCGTCATCGCCGTATTCGGTGGTGAAGCCTTGTGCATCGAGGCCCTGTTCGCGCAGATGGCGCACGAGCACGGCGATCGAGCCGTGGGTGACCATCACCCGTTCCGCGCCGGTCTGGTTGATCGCCCACAGCAGGCCGGGCCAGTCGGCGTGATCGGAAAGGATGAAACCGCGATCGACGCCGCGCCGCCGCCGGGTCCCGCGCAATCGCATCCAGCCGCTGGCGAAGGCATCGCTGAAGTCGCCAAAACGGCGCATCCACGTGCTGCCGCCCGCCGATGGCGGAGCAATGACCAGCGCCTGGCGCATGATCGGATCGCTTTTTTTCACGTCGCCCGCATAAATCGTCGGCGGCAGGTACACGCCGGCATCGCGGTACACACGGTTCAACGGTTCGACCGCGCCGTGGCTGAGGATTGGGCCAAGGGTTTCGTCGATGCCGTGGAGAATCCGCTGCGCCTTGCCGAAGGAGTAGCAGAACAGCACGCTGGCCTTGCCGGCGGCGATATTGGCCGCCCACCACTGATTGATCTCGGCGAAGATCTGCGCCTGCGGCTGCCAGCGATAGATCGGCAGGCCGAAGGTCGATTCGGTGATGAAGGTGTGGCAGCGCACCGGTTCGAATGGGGTGCAGGTGCCATCCGGCTCGACCTTGTAATCCCCCGATGCGACCCAGACTTCGCCGCCGTATTCAAGGCGCACTTGCGCTGAACCGAGGACATGCCCGGCGGGGTGAAAACTCAAGGTCACGCCGTGGTGGGTCAGGCGCTGGCCGTAGTCGAGGGTTTGCAACTGAATGTCCTGACCCAGACGCGCGCGCAGAATCCCGGCGCTGGCGCTGCTCGACAGGTAGTGCTGATTACCGGTGCGCGCGTGATCGCCATGGGCATGGGTGATCACCGAACGCTCGACCGGCCGCCACGGATCGATATAGAAATCCCCGGCGGGGCAGTAGAGACCTTCAGGTCGGGCAATAACAAGATCCATGTCGTGACCGGAATGGGGGGCTTGTTAGCTATGAGGCGGGCGTGAGGCTGGAAGTTCGATCGGCTTTAAAGCGCTACCCTCACCCCAGCCCTCTCCCAGAGGGAGAGGGGGCCGACCGAGGTATCTGGTGAGGTACATCGACCTGGGGGACCGAGTTGAATATTGATCCGGCACAGCCTTGAGCCTGATCCAATATTGGATTCACCGTCTCTCTTTCAGGTCGGCGCAAGACCCAAGCATCCCCCAATCAGTCCCCTCTCCCTCCGGGAGAGGGCTAGGGTGAGGGGCCGTTGATCTTTGCTTTATTTCCCTGGAGTCAGGGTCAAGCGGGTCTTGCCATACACCCGATCAAAGTTTTGCGGCTGCATCGGCAGGCCGATGTACTGACCTTTCAGCCACGCATCGATCCCGTTCAGGTAATTCGGACTCAGTGGATTGCCCGACTGTCCCGTAGCGTTCTGCGCCATCAGCGGCTCGCTCTGGCCGAAGTCGACGATAAAGCGCATCGACGGCGCGCGCGTGGTGACGAAGTCCTGGCCCCAGGCAAACGCCGAGCTGTTCAGCGTGGTGTGATCGCCACCGGCCGCCAGCGGCCCGCGTACAGTCTGACCGTTGCTGTTTTTCCACGCATAGCTGTGCAATTTGCCCCACTGCCAGGCGCGATGATCGCCGCCCAACTGGCTGTCGCCCGCTGTAATCGCCGCCGCGAGGCTGCGGGCGAGAATCACGGATTTGTCTTCCTTCTGCGGCGTGCGCAGATCATCCCAGAACGGACTGTCCTCACGTCCCAAGAGATGATCGGCCTGCGCCGCGTAGGACAGATCGCCATTGGCGACAAAGGCCTTCCACGCCGGGCTCGACTCAGGACCCAGTTCATCGAGGAAGATCTGCTTCATGCTTTCCTGCAGAAACAGTTCGTAGATCGCCGCATCCGCCGAGGTCGGGCTGAGCTTGCCGTCGAACGCCATCAATCGGGTGAAGGCTTCGCGCGCCTTGCTGCGTTCGGCGTCCGGCAGGGCGTCGATCGCCTGTTTCAGCGGTTGCTTCATCCCCGGTGCTTCGAAGACTTTTTTCAGCTTGGCGGCGAAAGTGGTGGTCTGGTCGTACTGCATGGCGATCACGCTGCGGCTGTCCTGCTTGCCGCTGCCAGCCATTTCCGCCAAGCGTTCGCCACGCTCCGGTGCCGCCCAGGATTTCGACAACTGCATGCCGTAGCCGTCGGGAATCACACGCTGGTTGGCCGTGCCGAGCCAGCCTTGTGCCGGGTCCTGATCGTAGGGGTGCAGCATCGGGTCGGCGTAACCGTCCCAGTCGTAGCGACCGTCCCAGCCCGGCGAGGGCAGCAGACCTTCGCCTTCGCGACGGTTGGGGAAGCGCCCGGTGACTTGCCAGCCGATATTGCTTGCATCGGCAAAGACCAGATTGAGGGTGATGGCGCGGATTTCGCGGCTGGCGTCCGAGGCGCGCTCGACGTTCTGCGCGCGGGTCAGGTCGAAGAAGGCATCCAGCGTTTTGTCGTCGGTGAAGCTTGGCGTCTGTAAAGCGAGACCGAAACCGCTGCCCTGCGCCGCTGCCTGGGCACTGTTGAGCAACGCGCCGTGGCGGGTTTCGTAAACGGCCTCGCGAATCGGCCGCTGGCCTTTGACGAAATAGGTTTCGTTGCGCACGCCCAACGGCTGCCATTTGCCGTTGACTTCATAAGTGAGGCTGTTGCCCTGACGGCGGATTTTCTCGAGGAACAGGTCCTGGTTATCGCCGAGCACGCTGGTCATGCTCCACGCCACTTTGCCGTTGAACCCACCGAGCACCATCGGCAGACCGGCAACCGTGACGCCGGCGGCCTGATATTTCGGCGCGCGGATCTGCACGAAACTCCACAGCGACGGCGCGGCCAGCGGCCCGTGCGCATCGCTGGCCAGCAGGCTCTTGCCGCTGCGGCTGCGTTGCGGGGCAATCGCCCAATTGTTCGCAGTCGGCGTGGCGAGCAGGTTCAGCGCCGACAGTTGCTGGCTGGCGCTGCTCAGTTCGGTCAGCCCCGGAATCTGCCCGTTGAGCTTGAGGCCTTGCAGCTTGTCGGCTTCAGCCACTGGCAGGTTTTCATCAGGCGCCGACGGGCTCAGCCAGGCGAGTTTGTCAGTGGTCACGGTTTGCGCGAGCACCAGCGACTGGATTTCCTCCGGCAGGTTGGCCGACTGGCTGAAATTCAGCAGGGCAAAAATCAGCGCCGAATCTTCCGGTTTCCAGTATTCGGGCTTGTAACCGCTGGCGGCGAGATCGCCCGGCAACTTGTCGGCGTAGCGGAACAGGTAGGCGTTGACGCCCCGTGCATACACCTCGAAGAAACGCTTGAGCCTTGGCGACGAGGCCTTGTACAGCTCGCCGGCGCTCTTCTTCAGATTGACCGCGCGCATGTAGCGGTCGGCATCGAGCATCGACGCGCCGGACATTTCCGCCAACCGGCCCTGAGCCAACAGGCGCAGGGTGACCATCTGGTTGATGCGGTCGCTGGCGTGGACGTAACCGAGACTGAACAGCGCGTCATGGAAGCTGTTGCTTTCGATCAGCGGCATGCCCATCGCATTGCGCCGCACCGAAACGTTCTGCGCCAGGCCCTTGAGCGGTTGCACGCCGGAGGTCGGCGGCAGGCTGTCCTGGGCGTTCCAGGTCTGGCAGCCTGACAGGCCGAGGACACCGGCCACTGCTGCGGCAACGCCGAACCGGGGAAGAATAAGTGTAAGGGCTGGCGAGGCCATGGCGAAGCTCCTGCGGGGGTATAAGGCTGGGGGCGCAATAAAGCCGCTACGTTAGTGAGGGCGCGATGGCCGCGCAAGCAGGGCGAGTGGTTATTTATGCAGTTGTCGGCTGATCGGTCAGGGCTGTGGCGGTTGCTTGTGGGAAAGCGCTGATGTTGAACTACGGAACAAGTCCCGAGCCCTGTCAGAAGAAAGATCGCTATGGAGCTTCAGAGCAACGCTGCGCTGATCATCATCGACCAGCAGAAAGGCATTCTGCATCCGCGTCTGGGGCGGCGGAATAATCCTCAGGCCGAGGAAAGAATGCTTGAGCTACTGGCGCTGTGGCGGCGCAGCGGGCGCCCGGTGATTCACGTGCAGCATTTGTCGCGCTCGCCTGATTCGGTGTTCTGGCCCGAGCAGGACGGGGTGGAGTTCCAGCCGCGCTTTATGCCGCAGGACGGTGAATGGCTGATCCAGAAACAGGTGCCGGATGCGTTTTGTGCCAGTGGGCTGGAGGCGCAGTTGCGTGAGGCTGGCATCGGGCAATTGATCATCGTTGGCGTGGCGACCAATAACTCGGTTGAGTCGACTGCGCGCACTGCGGGCAACCTGGGGTTCGACACATGGGTGGTAGAGGATGCGTGTTTTACCTTCGACAAGGCCGATTATTTCGGCACACCGCGTACCGCTGAAGAGGTGCACGGGATGTCGCTGGGCAATCTGCATGGGGAGTATGCGACGGTGGTCAGTAGTGTGCAGGTTTTGGCGGCAGGCTGAAGTTTTGTAGTGGAGGCGCCGCCGCCTTCGCGAGCAGGCTCGCTCCCACAGTGACCATATTTCTTCAGATGAAACGCGATCCCTGTGGGAGCGAGCCTGCTCGCGAAAGCGGTGTGTCAGGCGAAGAAGACCTTCGCCAGTGACATCAAGCGCCGTGGCACTTCTTGAATTTCTTGCCGTTGCCGCATGGGCAAGGGTCGTTGCGGCCGACGTCTTTCAAGGCGTTGCGCACCGGTTCCTGGTGGGCGTGGCCGCAGTTCGGGCCGTGGACATGGCCATGGTCGTGATCGTGATGGTGGTCATGATCGTGGTTGCAGTCAGGGCCATGGACATGGGGTTGCTGGGTCATCGAGGTCACTCCGGAGTTAGATCGGCGGGGATTATCACGCCATTGCGCTCAAGGTGCACGTAGTGGGCGATGAATAAACCGGTTTCCATTTCCCCCTGCAATCGATAGGGAATCTGCTGATTCGGGTTTTTCAGCAGTTTCACCACCTGTTTCACCTTCGGCCACAGGTTGGTGCGGATCGGCACTTTGAAGTAAGCGCTGCGCTTTGGCCCGACGGTAAACCAGTGCTCGTGCTCGCCTTCGGTGAGCAGCATGTCGGCCAGGTGAATCCGGTATTCGAGGCCGCGCACGGTCAGGTCGCTGTCGTTGGGATTGTCGACGCGAAAGTGCAGGATGAATTTCTGCTCGAGCAGTTTGGCCCGCACCACCTCGACTTTCACCAGATGCACGGCGGGCTCGACGCTTTCGTCGCTGAACCACGAGGCACAGCCGCCGAGGTTGAGGATCAGCATCAACAGCAGAAAATGTAATGTGCGCCGACGACCGAGCATGAAATTGACTCCCTTTGTGCCCAGTCTAGACCTTAAAAGATTTCAGCCTTCGGCTAATCCCGTGTAGGAGCGGCCGAAGGCTCGGGCCGCGATCGGACGATCTTTTGATCTTCAGCTCAAGCGCCGAAATAACCCGAACAACACTTCTTGAACTTCTGCCCGCTGCCACACGGGCAGCCGTCATTGCGCCCTAGCTTCATCTGTACCGTCGGATCGATGAAGTACCAGCGCCCGCCGTTCTGCACAAACGAGGAGCGCTCGCGATGGCTGTGCTCGCCCTGGCTGTCATGCCAGCGCGCGGTGAAGGTCACAAAAGCGTGTTCCGGCTGGCCGCCGAACACTTCCGAGCTTTCAACCTCAAGGCCGAGCCAGGTGCTTTGCGCACTCCAGTCGCTGATCGATTGTCGATTCAATCCCGCCTGCTGCGCGGGCAGGGTAGTCGCCACCAGATAATCGACGAGCCCCAGCACATAAGCGCTGTAGCGCGAACGCATCAAGGCTTCGGCACACGGTGCCGGGTGGCCGTCGTGATAAGGGCCGCAGCAGGCATCCAGCAGATTGCCGCTGCCGCATGGGCAAATGGCTGTACTCATTGCATTACCACCAGTATTTCCCGAAGTTTTCCGGATTGGCCCAGAAGCGTGAATTGAGCCAGTCGGGGACTTGTTTGTAGTCAAGCAGATCGTAGGTGAACAGGGTCAGCACCTGCTCGTCGCGCTGGAAACGCTCGCTGGCCTGCAGGGCCAGCGAATAGAAATCGGTTTCCTGCCAGCCACTGGCCGCCAGATCCGCCAGCACCGCGATGCGACTGGCGTTGAGATTGCGGATGCCGCCCAAAAGATTCAGGCCGTCGCGCTTCGGCAAATGTTCCAGGCAATCGACTACCAGCGCCAGATCGAAGCGTTGCGCGGCCAGCTCAGCCGGCAGTGCGCCGGGTGCGGCATGGGCGACCACGGTGTCTGGATGCGCGTCCTTGAAAGCGCTCAAGGCGGGAAACTCGCTGGCGCCGATCAGCAGCAGACGGGCCGGGGCGTAGCGATCCAGCAAAGCGGCCAACGCCTGTTGTGGCGTGCGCGAAGAAATGGCGGCGTTCATCGAAGCTCCTCAGTCAGACCGCCAAGACTAGCCTGCCAGACCGCGTCGGCAAAGCGCCCGGTGGCAGCGGTTTTCGCCAAAAGAGGCAAACCCCTGTGAACACGGTCGCAAACAGCGGTGGCCTATTGCTGGCGGAGATTAAAACTCCGGTCTTTACTCCCTGAATCGGTTTTAAGCCGATCCCTCAGGAGAAAACTAGATGAGCATAGTTCGGACAGCATTACCCTTGGTTCTGCTAACCAGTGTGTTGACTGGTTGCGCAGGTTTGCAGAAAACCGACTGGCCGACCTGTGCGGCGGTCGGTGGTGTCGTCGGTGCCGGTCTCGGCGCGACCGAGAGCGCCTCGTGGGCGGGCGGCGGCGCACTGATCGTCGGTGGTATGGCGGCGGCCTATTGCTGGGTGCATGGTGATGGCGATGAAGACGGCGATGGCGTGCCGGACAGTCGTGACAAGTGCCCGGGTACGCCTAAAGGCGTGCAGGTCGATGCTGACGGTTGCCCGCCACCGACGCCTGCGCCAGTGGTCGAAGAAGCGGTTGTGGTCAAGGAAGAAACCATCGTCATTCGTGATGTGCATTTCGAATTCGACAAAGCCACGCTGACCGGCCCTGACAAGCAAGTGCTGGACAAGGTCGCCGATCGCCTGAAACAGGAATCCTCTACCGCGCAACTGACCGTGACCGGTCACACCGACAGTGTCGGCAGCGATGCCTACAACAAGAAACTGTCGGATCGTCGTGCGCACTCGGTGGTGGAATACCTGATCCAGCAGGGCGTGCCACGTGCCAGCTTCGTTTCGGTGTCGGGCCTTGGTGAAAGCCAGCCTGTGGCTGACAACAAGTCGGCTGATGGTCGTGCGCAGAACCGTCGCACCGAAATCAAAATCGTCCGCTAGCCCCTCTCGCATCCGCGGCTTGTGCAGTCGCGGATGCGGGTCTTTACTCCTGTGTAACCGGTATGGGCCGGTACACAGGAGCGTTCACAAATGCGTCTTTTCTCAAGGTCCGTCTTGCCGGTGCTGCTGCTAGGCAGCTTGCTCACCGGTTGTGCCACTCACAGCGATGGCACCGCCCCCCTCAATCAACGTACGTGGCCGATCTGCAGCCTGCTTGGCGGTCTGGTCGGCGGCGGTCTTGGCGCCATTGAAAGCGCCGGCTGGGCCGGTGGCGGCGCGGCATTGGGCATTCTTACCGGTGGGCTGATCTGTTACGCCCAGGATGGCGATGAGGACAGCGACGGCGTGTTCGACCGCCGCGATCGCTGCCCGGACACACCGGAAAATACCGAAGTCGATCACCGTGGCTGCCCGCTGCCGCAATATCCGGCGGCAGTCAAACCGGTCGAACCGGCGCCGCAAACCGAAGTGATCACCTTGAGCGATGCCGGCAACGTGCTGTTCGATTTCGACAAGTCCGATCTGACCCCGGCGGCCAAAGCCCAGCTCGACACCTTGATGGACAAACTGCGCAATGCCGATGTGGTCAGTATCAAGGTCATCGGGCACACCGACAGCAAAGGCTCCGACGCCTATAATCAGGCTTTGTCCGAGCGGCGCGCGAGCAGTGTCGCAGCGTACTTGCTCAGTCAGGGCCTGGCGCCGAACAAGCTTACCAGCGAGGGTCGAGGCGAAAGTGAGCCGGTCGCCGATAACGCCACCGATGAAGGTCGCGCGGAAAATCGCCGGGTCGAGCTGCACATCAATCGATAGAAAGCGCCTGTAGTGCGCAGGCTAGAGCCGCCGGGTCGAGATCGTCGTCCCGGCAGCCATTTCATCCGCGTTTGCACAAATTTCATTTTTCCCTCTGGCTTATCCCCCGCAGAAGCCGGTACTGTGCGTGCAAAGAATAATTCGCAACACGGGGGAGCGTATGAAGGTGTTCTGGGGGCTGGGGCGTTTGCTGACCCTGCTGTTCTGCTGCGTGGTACTGGCCAATCAACTGGTGCCGTTTGTTCATCCGCTGCATCTGCTGGTCAATCTGGCCGGCGCTCTGTTGTTGCTGATTCATCTCCTCGAAGTGCTGCTGTGCAACCGCAGCCTCAAGGGCCGTCCGCACCCTTGGCGTGATCGTGGCCGCATCCTGTTGTTCGGCGTTTTCCACCTGCAAACCATCCCGGCCCCGGCCGCTCCGGAGGCTTCTTCCCATGCGTAAACTCTGCCTGCTCGCTGCATTCATCAGTCCACTGGCCTGCGCGCAGGTGGTCAACGTGCAAAGCAATTCTTTGATGCGCTTGCCCAACACCACCAGCACGCTGCAACTGGAGAAACTGGAAGTCGCCGATTACGGCACCTTGCTGATCCCGTCGAATGTGACCGAATTGAACATCGATGAACTGCGTCTTGGCCACGAAGCACGTATTGCTATCGTTCCGGCTGAACAAGCGCTGGAAGTGAAGGTCAAGCGCGCTGAGTTGAGCGAGGGCAGCCAGATCACCGCGCGCGGCGCCCCCGGCACTTATGAAAAAGCAGCCCGGGCCGGACGCAATCTGAATCTGCAATTTCAGGCCCTGAGCGCGCCGCAACTGACGGTCGATGCCCGTGGCGGCAGGGGCGCGCCGGGTTTCGTCGGCCTCGACGGCGGCAACGGTGAAGATCCGGGCTGCACCTATGGCTCGGCCGGCCACGGTGCCGATGGCAGTGACGGCAGCGATGGCCAGCCAGGCGCGCCGGGTGCGCTGGTGCGCCTGGCCGTACCACGGGATTTCCCGGTCGAGCTGATCAAGGTCAACGTGGCTGGCGGTGCCGGCGGCCCGGCGGGTGTCGGTGGTAAAGCAGGGAAGGGCGGCAAATCCAAGGGCTGCCTGGTGTACCGCGCTGACGGCGGCAAGAACGGCAAGGCCGGCGCGGATGGCCAGCCGGGGCCGGAGGGAGCGGCGGGTTCGGTTACCGTGCAGCGCCTCTAAAACTGCGACCCACTCTCTGATCAATAAAATGCTTTGGTGAGTGAAGATCTTTGGTGAGTGAAATTATGTGGCGAGGGGATTTATCCCCGCTGGGTCGCGAAGCGGCCCCGCTCTACAAATCAAAAGCGGGACTGCTACGCAGCCCAGCGGGGATAAATCCCCTCGCCACAACTGTGTTCACAGCAGAACAAGAGTGCGATTCAGAGCATCGGTCTCGCCGCAGCCACCGCCACCAGCACCAACCCGACCAGCAGATTAAGCCCCACCACCCGGCGAATCCGCCCCAGCACAGCCGCACCCGCCGGCCAATCCTTCGCCTCAACCGCCTTGCGCAACTCCGGCAGCATCAACCCCTGAATGCGGATGAACAGCGCCGTCATCACCACATACAAACCGATCATCACCTGCACATACTTCGGCGCGGTCTCGAAGCCGACCTGCTGTAGATGCAGCATGCCCACGCCGCTGATCGGCAACAGGATCACGGCGACCCAGACCCAACGGAAAAAACCTTGAAACACTTCCACCCACAGGGTCAGGCGAGCTGGGCCGTCCAGAGCCTTCATAGCCGCAGGGCGCAAGACCATCCAGGCGAAAAACATGCCGCCAACCCACACCAAAGCGGCAAGGACATGCAGGGGGTAAACGAGGCTAAAAGGTGTCATTGGGTCACTCCGTTCTGCGCGGGATCGATTAGCGGGGTATGATAGCCGCCGAATCAAACCACTGAAAATTTATCCAGCGTTTTGCGCCCGACACTCAATGATCAGCACTGAACTCAAAACCACGATCCAGGGCGCCTATTCGCGTTTTCTAGAGGCCAAGAGCCTCAAGCCGCGTTACGGCCAGCGCCTGATGATCGCCGAAATCGCCAAGGTCCTCGGGGATATCGACACCGATGACGAAGGCCGGCGCAGTGGCGACCCCGCGATTGTCGCGGTGGAAGCCGGCACCGGTACCGGCAAGACGGTGGCCTACAGCCTGGCGGCGATTCCTACGGCGAAACTGGCCGGCAAGCGTTTGGTGATTGCCACCGCGACCGTCGCCCTGCAAGAGCAGATCGTCTACAAGGATTTGCCTGACCTGATGCGCAACAGCGGGCTGAATTTCAGCTTCGCCCTGGCCAAGGGCCGTGGCCGCTACATGTGCCTGTCCAAGCTCGACATGCTCTTGCAGGAAGGCCACGCGCAAACCGCCACCGCTCAGTTGTTCGAGGAAGAAGGCTTCAAGATCGAAGTCGACGAGGCCAGTCAGAAGCTGTTCACCAGCATGATCGAAAAGCTCGCCGGCAATAAATGGGACGGCGACCGCGACAGCTGGCCGAACGCGCTGGAAGACGCCGACTGGGCGCGCCTGACCACCGATCACAGCCAGTGCACCAACCGTCATTGCCCGAACTTCGGCCAGTGCGCCTTCTACAAGGCCCGCGAAGGCATGGGCAAGGTTGACGTGATCGTCACCAACCACGACATGGTCCTGGCGGATCTCGCGCTAGGCGGCGGCGCCGTGCTGCCGGATCCGCGCGACACCATCTACGTGTTCGACGAAGGCCATCACCTGCCGGACAAGGCCATCGGCCACTTCGCTCATTACACGCGCCTGCGCTCCACTGCCGACTGGCTGGAAACCACCGCAAAGAATCTGACCAAACTGCTGGCTCAGCATCCGTTGCCGGGCGATCTCGGCAAGCTGATCGAGCAGGTGCCCGAGCTGGCGCGGGAGATCAAGACCCAGCAGCAGTTCATGTTCACCGCCTGCGAACAGATCGCCGATTTCAAACCCGGCGAAGACGTCGAAGGCCGCGAGCGTCCACGACATCGCTTTGTCGGCGGGGTGATTCCCGAGGACATGCGCGAAATGGGCATCGAGCTGAAAAAAGGCTATTCGCGCCTTAACGACCTGTTCCAGCGCCTGACCGACCTGCTCAAGGAAGGCATGGATGGCGAGGTCAATATCGGCATCGCCAGCAATCAGGCCGAAGAGTGGTATCCGCTGTTCGGCAGCCTGTTGTCCCGCGCTTCCGGCAACTGGGAGTTGTGGACCGCGTTCACCGCCGAAGACCCGGAAGACAGCCCGCCCATGGCCCGCTGGCTGACCCTGGCCGAAAGCGGTTCGCTGTTCGATATCGAGGTCAACGCCAGCCCGATTCTGGCGGCGGAAACCTTGCGTCGCAGTTTATGGAATGTCGCTTACGGCTGCCTGGTGACCTCGGCGACGCTGACGGCGCTGGGCACTTTCGACCGTTTCCGCATGCGCGCCGGTCTGCCGAAAAAAGCTGTCACAGCGGTGGTGCCGAGCCCGTTCCATCATGCCGATGCTGGCGTATTGCGCGTGCCGGACCTGAAGGCCGACCCGCGCGATGCCGCTGCTCACACGGCGGCGATCATTCGCGAACTGCCCGATCTGGTCGAAGGTTCCCGTGGCACGCTGGTGCTGTTCTCCTCGCGCAAGCAAATGCAGGACGTGTTCGACGGTCTCGACCGCGACTGGCGCAAGCAAGTGTTCATTCAGGGCAACCTGTCGAAACAGGAAACCCTCAACAAGCACAAGGCGCGGGTCGATGGCGGTGATTCCAGCGTTCTGTTCGGGCTGGCCAGTTTTGCCGAGGGTGTCGATTTGCCGGGTGCCTACTGCGAGCACGTGGTGATCGCCAAGATTCCGTTCTCGGTGCCCGATGATCCGGTTGAGGCCGCGTTGTCGGAGTGGATCGAGGCGCGCGGTGGCAATCCGTTCATGGAAATCTCCGTGCCCGATGCCTCGCTGAAACTGGTTCAGGCCTGCGGGCGTCTGCTGCGTACCGAAGAAGACCGCGGCACCATCACCTTGCTCGACCGGCGTCTGGTTACCCAGCGCTACGGCAAGGCGATCCTCAATGCGTTGCCTCCTTTCCGACGTGAAATATCCTGAGACGCGGGTGGGCCGATTGGCCCGCCGCGTTGTCTATCTCTCTGCCACCGCTTTTCCATTGGCCTTGACTGGTCGTTAGGGAGAACTCCGTTCTTATGATCCGCCGTTCGTTGCCCGCTGTTTTCGCCATGTTCTTTGCCGCGCCGTTGCTGGCCGCGCCCGCCGGTCAGCAGACGCTGTTCAACTTCGTGCGCCCGGCCGACGTGGTCAAGGTCGCCACGGAAAACGCCGACCTGCCCCAGGCCAATGCCGAACAGACCGCGGAAGGTGAAGTGCTGCGCCGGGTGACGTTCAATCCGGTCGCCCGGCCAACCTTGCGCCTGACCCCACAGACTGGCGCCTGGGACTGGTCGCAGTCCGGCATGATGAGCTTGCGTCTGCAGAGTGCGATGAACTGGGCGGTGACGGTTTATGTGCAGATCCAGAGCAACGATGGCCGCACCCTGATCAGCCGCGTCGATCTGCCGGCCGGCCCCGCGCAAACCTTGCTGGTGCCGCTGGTGGCTTCGACGCCGCTGAGCCAGGGCATGAAAGCCGGGCCGCCGATGCCGATGACCGTCGATGGTCAACGCATCCTGCTGGCCAGTAGCACCGGCGAGATCGACCGCAGCCAAGTGGTCTCGGTGAGTCTGTCGATGGATCAGCCGAAAGTTGCGCAGAGCCTGTTGCTCGAGCGTTTCGGCGTGCAGGACGGCGAGTCGGTGACGCGCGCGGTGTACGGTAATCTGGTCGATGCTTACGGGCAGTCGACCCGCAGCAAGTGGCCGGAAAAAGTCAGCAGCGACGAGCAACTTAAAAGCGCCGCCAGCAAAGAGCAGCAACAACTGAATACGTGGCTGACTGAGCGTGAAAAGGCTTCGCTGGACAAGTTCGGCGGCTGGAACAAAGGCCCGGCGTTCAAGGCCAGCGGCTTCTTCCGCACGGAAAAACGTGATGGCCGCTGGTATCTGGTGACCCCTGAAGGCCACCCGTTCTATTCGCTGGGCGTCAACACCGTCAGCCCGCAGGTCAACCAGACCTACGTGGCTGTTCGTGAGTACATGTTCGAATCGTTGCCGAAGAACGACGACCCGCTGGCCGCCCATTTCGGCGAGGGCGACAACCGTGGCGGCAACGGTGCCGATCAGGGGCGTGGCTACGGCAACGGCCGCTGGTACGACTTCTACGGTGCCAACCTGCAACGCCTTTACGGCGAACCGTGCAAGGCGGACAGCGACAACAAGGCCGGGGTTGCCGAAGCGGCAAAGGCGGGCGCGGCTGAGGCCGGTTCGGTGCAGGCTGCTGAGACTGCAGCGGTGCCTGTCGAGCCGAAATCGGGTATTGCCGAAGCGGCGCAGACTGACGCGGTGCAAGCGTCCAGCGCGCAAACCGCTCCGTGCAAAGCCACAATGGATGAAGAACGCTGGACCCGGCATACCCTCGATCGGCTGCAAGCCTGGGGCTTCAACACGGTGGGCAACTGGAGCGCGCCGTCGCTGGCGGATTCTGAGCGCGTGCCGTACACCTTGCCGCTGTCGATCGTCGGCGATTACGCCAGTATCAGTACGGGCAGCGATTGGTGGGGCGGGATGCCGGATCCGTTCGATCCGCGTTTCGCCATGGCCACCGAGCGCGCCGTGGCCATTGCCGCCCGCGATCACCGTGATGATCCTTGGCTGATCGGTTATTACGCCGACAACGAACTGGCCTGGGCCGGCCCTGGCGACGATCCGAAGGCTCGTTACGCGTTGGCCTACGGCACGTTGAAAATGACCACCGACGTGCCGGCCAAGCGCGCCTTTCTCAAGCAATTGCGCGACAAGTACCGCAATCAGGCCGGGCTGTCCAAGGCCTGGGGCATCGAGTTGCCGGCATGGGAATTGATGGAAGACCCGGGCTTCGTGCCGCCGTTGCCGAACCCGGAACATCCGGAAATCGAGGCGGATTTCAAATACTTCCAGAAGGTCTTCGCCGATACCTATTTCAAGACCATTTCCGATTCGCTGAAATGGCACGCGCCGAACCAGATGCTCCTTGGCGGTCGCTTCGCCACCAGTACGCCTGAAGCCGTGGCCTCCTGCGCGCAGTACTGCGATGTGTTGAGCTTCAACATGTACACGCTCAAGCCGCAGGACGGCTATGACTTCGCCGCGCTGGCGGCGCTGGACAAACCGGTGCTGATCACTGAATTCAACTTCGGCTCGGCTGACCGAGGGCCGTTCTGGGGCGGCGTGACGCAATTGGCCAAGGAAGAAGATCGCGGTCCGGCTTATGCCAACTTCCTCAAACAGGCGCTGAGCGAACCGTCGATTGTCGGCGTGCACTGGTTCCAGTATCTCGACCAACCGGTGACCGGGCGTTTGCTCGACGGCGAGAACGGCCATTTCGGTCTGGTCGGGGTCACTGACCTGCCGTATCAGGGCTTTGTCGAGGCGGTGCGTAAAAGCAATCTGCAGGCGCTGGAGCAGTTGGGCAAGGAGGCGCAGAAAACCCCGGCGGCGGAAGTGGAAGGCGGGCGCAAGGCCGAGGCTGGCAAAGCTGCGGAGGCTGCACAGGCGGGTGGGCATTCGGGGAATGGTCACTAGGTTTCCGACCGCGTTATCGTTCTTCGCGAGCAGGCTCGCTCCCACAGGGGATCTGCGCTGCTGTTGAGATCCAGTGTCGAGCGAGCCTGCTCGCGAAGGGATCAACACAAATTGCCGATCAACCGTCTGGCCCGCGCCTGTTCCCAAATCCCTCAAGGGCTGGAACAATGCGGGCCACTTTGTAGAGCGTTTTCGCGGGGGAGTTGCGGGTGCAGATTCAGGGACATTACGAGCTTCAATTCGAAGCGGTGCGCGAGGCTTTCGCCGCACTGTTCGACGATCCCCAGGAACGCGGCGCAGCCCTGTGCATCAAGGTCGGTGGAGAAACCGTCCTCGACCTCTGGTCCGGTACTGCCGACAAGGACGGCGCCGAGGCTTGGCACAGCGACACCATCGCCAACCTGTTCTCCTGCACCAAGACCTTCACCGCCGTTACCGCGCTGCAACTGGTGGCCGAAGGCAAGTTGCAACTCGATGCCCCGGTTGCCCGCTACTGGCCGGAATTCGCCGCCGCCGGCAAAGAATCCGTCACCCTGCGCCAATTGCTTTGCCATCAGGCTGGCCTGCCGGCGCTGCGCGAACTGCTCGCCCCTGAAGCCCTTTACGACTGGCAAACCATGGTCGACGCCCTCGCGGCCGAAGCGCCATGGTGGACGCCGGGCACCGATCACGGTTATGCCGCGATCACCTACGGTTGGCTGGTCGGCGAATTGCTGCGCCGCGCCGACGGTCGTGGGCCGGGTGAGTCGATTGTCGCTCGGGTTGCCAAACCGTTGGGCCTGGATTTCCATGTGGGTCTGGCCGACGAAGAGTTTCATCGCGTGGCGCACATCGCCCGTGGCAAGGGCAACGCCGGCGACGCGGCGGCGCAGCGCCTGCTGCAAGTGACCATGCGCGAACCGACTGCCATGACCACCCGTGCCTTCACCAATCCGCCGTCAGTCCTGACGAGCACCAACAAGCCGGAATGGCGACGCATGCAGCAACCGGCGGCCAACGGCCACGGTAACGCGCGCAGTCTCGCCGGGTTCTATGCCGGCCTGCTCGATGGCAGCCTGCTCGAGAGCGAGATGCTCGAAGAGCTGACCCGCGAGCACAGCATCGGCGACGACAAGACCTTGCTCACCCGCACCCGTTTCGGCCTCGGCTGCATGCTCGATCAACCGGATGTGCCCAACGCCACCTACGGCCTCGGCCCACGCGCGTTCGGCCATCCGGGAGCGGGCGGCTCGATCGGTTTTGCTGATCCTGAGCACGATGTCGCCTTCGGTTTCGTGACAAATACCCTGGGGCCTTACGTTTTGATGGATCCGCGCGCGCAAAAGCTGGCGCGGGTGCTTGCCACTTGTCTGTAAAGCTTCAACAGAGGTTCCAGGGTCGGAACCTCGAAGGGATTTTCGTTTCAAAACGGCTGTTTATCCGGGCGAAAGTGCTCTGATTTTTCATTACTTCATTTTGTGGATTTTCAATGTCATCTAAAAAGACCCTCGCCCTGGCCCTGTGTGTAGCGATCACCGGTTGCGCACAGACTCCGAAAAACGATGCAGACGGCGGCAGTTGGTGGCCGTTCGGATCTTCCGACAAAGTCGCGGCCAAAGATCCGGCTCCGGCTCCGGCTCCTTTGAAACCTGCGGCGACTGCGCCAGTGGCCAAGGCCGAGAGCAGCAACCCGTGGTACTGGCCGTTCGGTTCCAGCGATGAAGCGGTCAAGGCTGATCTGAAAGCCGAGGTCAAACCGGAAGCCAAACCGGTCGAGGTGGCCAAAGCCGAGGCGCAGTCCAATGGCAAATGGTGGTGGCCGTTCGGCGGCAAGGATCAGCCAACCGTCAAAGCCGTGCCGATGCCGGATCCGAAGGTGACTCAAGCCTGGCTCGATGACTACGAACCGCGTCTGCGTGAAGCGGTGAAAGACAGCAATCTGCAACTCGAGCGTCGCGACAACGTACTGGTGGTGACTGCGCCGGTCGAAGGCTCGTTCAACCCGGACCGCCCGGCGATGCTGCTGCCGGTCACCCTTGGCCCGTTCACTCGCGTGGCAAAAATCCTTGAAGCCGACCCGAAAACCGCAGTGCTGGTGCTCGGTCACAGTGACACCAGCGGTGCCGCGCCAGCCAATGTCAAGCTGAGCCAGGAACGTGCGCAATCGGTGGCGGCGATCTTCCGCCTCAGCGGCTTGCAGCGCGATCGCCTGATGCTGCGCGGGATGGGTTCCGAAGCGCCGCGTGCGGCCAACGACAGCGTTGAAGGCCGTGCCTTGAACCGTCGTGTCGAACTGCTGGTGACGCCGCAAAACACCATGGTTGCGCTGCTGAGCAAATACAACATGCCGGCGCCGAAGCCGGTGACGATGGTTGCTGCGCAGGACGTCAAGCCAGTGGCTAAACCCGCCACCCCGGCGCCTGCTGCCAAGAAAACTGCTGCCCCTGCGGCGAAAAAAGCGCCAGCCAAGAAAGCTGCCGCCAAGGCACCTGCGAAGAAGGCCCCGGCCAAGACTCCGGCGAAAAAGACTGCGCCAGCCAAAGCCGCCGCGACCGACAAGAAAGTCGCCGCAGCCGACGCCGCTAAAAAGTGATCCGCTAACGAAAAGGAATCCGCCATGACCCAGGCTCTGGCCGATATGCGTCGCGACTACACCCGTGACGGTTTGACCGAGGCGCAAGCCCCGGCCGAGCCGTTTGCGCTGTTTCACCAGTGGTTCGCCGATGCGGTGAAAACCGAGCAGGCGCCGGTAGAAGCCAATGCCATGACCCTGGCCACAGTCGATGCCGACGGTCGTCCGCATTGCCGCATTCTGTTGCTCAAGGGCCTGGACGAGCAGGGCTTCACCTTCTTCACCAACTACGACAGCGCCAAGGGCCAGCATCTGGCGGCCAACCCGTTTGCCGCCATGACCTTCTTCTGGCCAACCCTGGAGCGCCAGGTGCGCATCGAGGGGCGGGTGATCAAGGTCACGGCGCAAGAGTCCGATGCCTATTATCAGGTGCGTCCGCTGGGCAGCCGCCTCGGCGCCTGGGCCTCGCCGCAGAGCCGGGTCATCAACGGTCGTGGCGAGCTGGAAGATTTGCTGAAGGCCACCGAGCAACGCTTCAGCGATACCCAGCCGCACTGCCCGGAACATTGGGGTGGTTACCGCTTGTTGCCCGAGCGCATCGAGTTCTGGCAGGGCAGGCCGAGCCGCCTGCACGATCGCCTCAACTACCGCCTCCAGGGCACCGAGTGGATTCTGGAACGACTGGCACCCTGAGCAGTCTACCGAGCGAGATAAACGCGGATGGCGCAGGATCGCTGATTTGACGCTACCTTGAGTGGACGCTTGCGGGCATCTGTACCAGGCCTGAATGGAAGCCAATTTAATCCGGATGGTGTCGTGACAGGCGCCAGGCCACGGGGTTTAATGAACACATGTTCTTTTGGAGTTGATGCTATGCGTAAGTCTGTTCTGCTGGTTGCTTCCTTTTCGACGATGGCGATGTTGCTGACCGGCTGCCAATCGAGCCTCACCGGCGACTCCTACTCCCGTGACGAAGCGCGTCGTGTACAGACGATTCGCATGGGCACCATCGAATCCCTGCGCCCGGTAAAAATCGAAGGCACCAAGACCCCGATCGGCGGCGCAGCAGGCGCAGTGGTCGGCGGCGTCGGCGGCAGCGCCATCGGCGGCGGCAAGGGCAGCATCGTCGCTGCGGTCATCGGCGCAGTGGCCGGCGGCCTGCTTGGCTCGGCCACCGAAGAAGGCCTGACCCGCACCCAGGGCGTGGAAATCACCGTCCGCGAAGACGACGGCAGCATGCGCGCCTATGTGCAGCAGGTTCAGGAGAATGAAGTATTCCGCGTTGGCGAGCGGGTACGGATCTCCACCGTTGGCGGAACCAGCCGCGTTTCGCACTAAGCGAGAAGCTGGGCAAATGAAACCCCGATCAGGTGACTGGTCGGGGTTTTTATATATTTACTGCGTGCTCAGGTTACACGTCAGCTGGAAATAGCACATAGCGTCATGAACTTTTTTGACGAGTAATTTCTCCAACGCTTCAAGCTGATGCCGTTCAAGATCGTACCCTTCCCAGCCCCATTGTTCTTCAGTCCAACCCATGATGAGTTTTATTTTTTCATCATGTCCGCACGGAATTTTTTCCTCGAATACGAGAAGGTCAGTCGTTTTGTCGAAAGCCTCAATGACGTAGATCATGTGAAGTATTACCAGTTGTCGCTGTACTCAAAAGCAATTTGATAGTCGTATATGTCCATGGCGATAGGGTGTTGAAAAAAAGGCTGGATAATGTCCACCCAGTGTCCTAGGACATCGAATCCGCCATTGTTTATATTGTTTTCGACTGGGATCCCCAATGCATTTAGTACGGACTCATCGTCGCCTAAATCGTTGGAAAATTCCTCGCCTTGGCCAATGGCGGTTCTCTTGTCGTACCACTCCAAAACTATTTTCAGTCCCATCACTACCTCACAAGTATTTCCTTCGGATGCTTCTCTCAGGTTTGGGATCTTCTCGTCGTTCCCCTGTCGCCGGGTCAAACGCTCCCAAGTGGGCTCCATCACTTGCACGATATTCTTCCAGTTCACCGTGCATTGAGTCCCATTCGTAAATTCTCTTGCCCTTGGCATCTGTCCATCGTTTTCGAAGTCCTCCACCGCCTTGTACCGGATTCATTTTTTTTGCGATCTTCAGACCAGGGAACGCAGTGATTTCTTCAGTTCTGGGAGCTTTATGGTAGCTATGTCCTGCGGCCGCTAAACCTTTACGCGCCTCGTTGATTACGATGTAGAGAGGTTTAACACCCGACCCCATCGGAAACACCAAAATAAAATCCCGATACTCCGGCGGATAAACCGGATTCACCAGTATCCCGTCCGCCGCTTTCGTCGGTGGATACACCCAGATATGCGGTGCCTGCGGTGCGGCCTCCAGCGCTGGAATGCCGAGAATGTCCGAGCCATTCACCGCCGGGGTCCAGAGCAGTTCGACGCCTTCACCCAGATCGGCAACGAACCGGTCGCCGCGCGCAGTGAATTGGACGACATCGACCATTTCCCAAGCGCGGTTCTTACCGGTGTAGAAACCGTAACCCTTGAGGCTGCCATCGGCCTGTTGCTCGACGCGCAGGCGTACGCGGGTTCGGGCTTGTTTGAGTGTGCTTAGTTGCTCATCGGTGTAGAGCGCGCTGTCGCCCAGGCTGGATGGCATCAAAAGCGCAACCAGCCCCACCAAAGACGCAGCCGCCGCAGGGGAGGCGAGCGCCGGCAGCGCTTCGAAAGCCGAGCCTGCTAGTGCCAGACTGCCGAACCCGACCGGGATGGCGTTGGCGCTGATTTTCTTCAGAGGAATGCCGCCGCTTGGGTCGGCTTCGCGAGCGCCGAGCAGGATCAGCTCGCCGTAATCCTTCAGGCTGTCGGTCGGCACCATGCCGGAAGGATTGCTGTAATCGATAATCGCATCCGGCAACTTGCAGGACTTGGCGAATACACAGCCGGCACGCACGGCTTCAGGTTTTTTCGCAGCCACTTCACGGCTGCGCTCGAACGCCTCCTGCCGCGCCAGCATCGCGTCGTAAGCGTTTTGCCCGGCTTCGCGCTCGGCCAGTTCTGCGGCCGTCATATACCGCCAGGTAACGTGATGTCCGTCGCCCTCCGGCGGGTTTTGCACCCGGGGAATGTCCTTGTTCCGCGCCACTGATCGTCCCTTCGTTCATCATCGACAGCCCCTCGGAAAGGGGCTGCACGACGTTATCGAAGCGGGGAAAGTGTGGCTGTAGGACGGGTCGCTAATGACGTGGGGATTGTTCGCTGCGTAACTGTAAGGCGAGAAATCTGTGGCGAGGGCCAAGCTCCCTCGCCACAGGGGTTATTGCAGTTGTGAATTCTTGCGACTCGCCGCCGCCGTCACCGCATAACCAATCACCGCCGCTAGGATCGAGCCGGTGAGGATGCCCATGCGATCCATGCCGGCGTAATCACTCACGCCCGGTTCGAAGGCCAGCGAGCCGACGAACAGGCTCATGGTGAAGCCTATGCCGCAGAGGATCGCGACGCCGAGGACCTGGCCCCAGTTGGCGCCTTGGGGCAGGGCGGCGATGCCGATCTTGACCGCAAGCCAGGTCAGGCCGAACACGCCGATGGTCTTGCCCAACAGCAGGCCGATAGCAATGCCCATCGGTACGTCGTGGGTGAAGCTTTCGACGGTGACGCCGCTCAGTGACAGGCCGGCGTTGGCGAAGGCGAACAGCGGCAGGATGCCGTAGGCGACCCACGGGTGCAGCGCGTGTTCGAGGGTCAGCAGCGGCGACGACTCGGCGTTTTTCGTGCGCAGGGGAATGCAGAAAGCCAGGGTCACGCCGGCCAGTGTCGCGTGGACACCGCTCTTGAGCACGCAGACCCAGAGGATCAGGCCGATGATCATGTACGGCCCGAGCTTGACCACGCCGAGCCGGTGCATCGCCACCAGCGCGGCAATGCACGCAGCTGCCAGGCCGAGGGACAGGGTCGATAGTTCGCCGGAATAGAAGATTGCGATGATGACGATGGCGCCGAGGTCATCGATGATCGCCAGGGTCATCAGGAACAGTTTCAGCGACACCGGCACGCGCTTGCCGAGCAGCGCCAGTACGCCGAGGGCGAAGGCGATGTCGGTGGCGGTCGGAATGGCCCAGCCACTCAGGGCGGCGGGGTTGTCGCGGTTGAGGAACCAGTAGATCAGCGCCGGCACCAGCATGCCGCCGATCGCCGCTGCGCCGGGCAGGACGATTTGCGAAGGCTTGGACAATTGGCCGTCGAGCACTTCGCGTTTCACTTCCAGGCCGATCAGCAGGAAGAACATCGCCATCAGGCCGTCGTTGATCCACAGCAGCAGAGGTTTGGCGATTTTCAACGCGCCGATCTGCGCCACCACAGGAGTGTCGAGCAGGCCGGTGTACAGCCACGACAGCGGTGAGTTGTTGATGATCAGCGCGAGAACGGCTGCGGCGATCAATAGCAGACCGCTGGCGGCTTCCAACTGAAAGAAACGCGTGAAAGTGCTACGCAGAGGCAAGGTCGCTCTCCATCGAATCGAGAAAAAGGTGAAACACCCTAACCCGTACCGTTAGTTGTTAAAACAAAAGTTATATTCTTTTTTGTTATATGTCGTTACAGGCTGTCTGGTACGGGCAGCACTGAGCCTAGCAGTTGCCTGACACATTGAGACTCAGCTGTATCTTTGCCGCCTGCGGGATTTTTCCTAAGCTTGCGGCAGACCTTTTTCAGAAGACCGATCTTCTGGCTGATTCAACGAGAACCGAAACCATGAGCGACAACCGACAGTGGGCCCGCGAAGCCATCCGCATCATCGAGGCGGACTTCCAGCGCAGCGCCGACACCCACCTGATCCCTTTGCCGCTGCCCGGTTTTGCCGGCATCGAGTTGTATTTCAAGGACGAATCCAGCCACCCGACCGGCAGCCTCAAGCACCGCCTGGCCCGCTCGCTGTTCCTTTACGCGCTGTGTAACGGCTGGCTGAAACCCGGCGCGCCGGTGATCGAAGCGTCCAGCGGCTCGACGGCGATTTCCGAAGCGTATTTCGCGCGCATGCTCGGTTTGCCGTTTATCGCGGTGATGCCCGCGACCACTTCGAAAGAAAAGATTGCCCAGATTGCCTTCTACGGCGGCCAGAGCCATCTGGTGCAGGATCCGACGCAGATCTACGCCGAATCCGAGCGCCTGGCCCGCGAGCATGGCGGTCACTTCATCGATCAGTTCACTTACGCTGAACGCGCCACCGACTGGCGAGCGAACAACAACATCGCCGAGTCGATCTTCCAGCAGATGCGCTACGAAAAACACCCTGAGCCGACCTGGCTGATTTCCAGCCCCGGCACCGGCGGCACCACCGCGACCCTCGGCCGTTACGTGCGCTATCGCCAGCACTGCACCCGCGTGTTGTGTGCCGATGCCGAGCGTTCGGTGTTCTTCGATTTTTACCAGACCGGAGATGCCAGCCTGCGCCTGGACTGCGGCTCGCGCATAGAAGGCATTGGCCGGCCTCGGGTGGAAGCGTCGTTCCTGCCCAAGGTGATCGATGCGATGGTCAAGGTGCCGGACGCCCTGTCCCTGGCGGCCATGCATTATCTGGCGCAGCGTTTGGGGCGGCATGTCGGCGGGTCGAGCGGGACCAATCTGATCGGTGCGCTGATGGCAGCGCAGCAGATGAAAGCGGCGGGGCAGTCGGGGTCGATCGTGGCGATCCTGTGCGATGGCGGCGAGCGTTATGCCGACACTTATTACGACCAGGAATGGTTGAAAGCGCAGGGTTTCGAACTGGGTGAGTTGATTGCAGCAGTGGCGGCGAGTGCCGAGCGCGGGGAGGCGCTGCCGACCTCGGTGCTGCGCGCGAATATCTAAAGCTGAACGCAGAAACCACTGTGGGAGCGAGCTTGCTCGCGAATGCGGAGTCACATTCAACATCTTCGTTGATTGACAGGCCGCTTTCGCGAGCAAGCTCGCTCCCACCGGGCTTGTGTTGCGTCAGCTTATGCGGATCAGGCTTCCAGGCCGAGGATATCGCGAGCCACTGCCTCGGCAATGCGAATCCCGTCGACACCCGCCGAGAGAATTCCGCCGGCATAGCCCGCGCCTTCACCGGCCGGGAACAGGCCTTTGATGTTCATGCTCTGCAGCGACTCGTTGCGGGTGATGCGCAGAGGCGATGAAGTGCGCGTCTCGATTCCGGTCAGCACGGCGTCGTGCAGGGAATAACCGCGAATCTGCTTCTCGAACGCCGGCAAGGCTTCACGGATCGCCTCAATGGCAAAGTCCGGCAGCGCAAGCGCCAGATCGCCCAAGGCAACGCCCGGCTTGTACGACGGCTCGACTTCGCCCAGCTCGGTCGACGGCTTGCCGTTGATGAAGTCGCCAACCAGTTGCGCCGGGGCCTTGTAGTCGCTGCCGCCAAGGATGAACGCGTGAGATTCGAGGCGCTCCTGCAACTCGATACCGGCGAGCGGGCCGCCCGGATAATCGACTTCCGGGGTGATGCCGACAACGATGCCGGAGTTGGCATTGCGCTCGTTACGCGAGTACTGGCTCATGCCATTGGTGACCACGCGATTGGGCTCGGACGTCGCCGCGACCACGGTGCCGCCCGGGCACATGCAGAAGCTGTAGACCGAACGCCCGTTCTTGGCGTGGTGCACCAGTTTGTAATCGGCAGCGCCGAGTTTCGGGTGGCCGGCGTATTTGCCCAGACGCGCGCGGTCGATCAGCGATTGCGGGTGCTCGATGCGGAAACCCACCGAGAATGGCTTGGCTTCCATGAACACGCCACGGCTGTGGAGCATGCGGAAGGTGTCGCGGGCACTGTGACCGAGGGCCAGAACCACATGCTTCGAATGCAGAGTTTCGCCGCTGGCCAGTTGCACGCCGACCAGTTGGCCGTCTTCGATCAGCACGTCGCTGACGCGCTCCTGGAAGCGCACTTCACCGCCCAGTTCGCGGATCTGCTCGCGCATGTTTTCGACCATACCGGTCAGGCGGAACGTACCGATGTGCGGCTTGCTGACGTAGAGGATTTCTTCCGGCGCACCGGCCTTGACGAACTCGTGCAGGACTTTGCGGCCGAGGAATTTCGGGTCCTTGATCTGGCTGTACAGCTTGCCGTCGGAGAACGTGCCCGCGCCGCCTTCGCCAAACTGTACGTTGGACTCGGGATTGAGCACGCTTTTGCGCCACAGGCCCCAGGTGTCCTTGGTGCGCTGGCGGACTTCGGTGCCGCGTTCGAGAATGATCGGTTTGAAGCCCATCTGCGCCAGCAGCAGGCCGGCGAAGATGCCGCACGGGCCGAAACCGACGACGATCGGCCGCTGGCCGAGATCGCTCGGTGCCTGGCCGACGAATTTGTAGCTGACATCCGGCGCCACGTTGACGTTACGGTCGTCGGCGAACTTGCTCAACACTCTGGCCTCGTCGCGTACGTTGAGGTCGATGGTGTAGATGAAGCACAGTTCGGAGGACTTTTTGCGCGCGTCATAGCTGCGCTTGAACAAGGTGAAATCGAGCAGATCATCACTGGCGATGCCCAGGCGTTGCACGATGGCGGTGCGCAGGTCTTCTTCGGGATGGTCGATTGGCAGCTTGAGTTCAGTGATTCGTAACATGGCGGGGATCCGGATTCGCGGGGCGCACAACTGCGCCAGGGCGTTTAAAGGCGGCGATTATAAGCCGCCGCGAGCGGATCCGTGGGGGAAAAACGATCAGTCGTTACGCGCGCCGCCGAAATAGCCGCAGCCGCGCTGCACCTGACCGTCGATGCGCAACTCGGCGCTCATGTGCTGCACGCTGCCGGTGCTGCTGTCGACGCAGCGCTGTGGCGCGACCCACAATTCGATGCGCTGGTTGTTGGCTTCGCTGCTGAGATTGAAGCGGCCGTCGCCCAGTTGCTCTTCCACATACGGCACGGCCAGTGGAGCCTGGCCGTCGCGCTCGATGACCATGCCTTTGCCGCTGACCTTGACGTTCCACTCCGGGCCATCGCCGGCGGCGCGCAGGATCAGCAGTTTGAAATTCGGGTCGTCGCAGGCCGTGCCCGAGCGCTCGACGCGATATAACTGGCCGAGGTCGAGACGATCGCCGGAAACCTTGCCGCGCACATCGGCAAACAGCTTGCCCTGCTCGTCAGCGAGGGTGGCGGCTTCTTGCAGGACGCTGGTGCCGCCGATGTCGTTGACCACCAGTTGCCGCTGCTCCTGGCACGGCTGGAACACCAGTTTGCCGTTGGCGGCGGTCAGTTGCCCCTGCATCCGCGTCTGCCCGGCATGGGACACAATTTCACGCTGGCCGTCGAACAACTGGCAGGCGGCAAACATCGGCAGCAGGGCAACGAGGACGAACGAACGGGCAACACGCATCTTTGGCTCTCCAGACAAGTGTCGCCACGTTACGCAGCCTGACCGTTCATCACAAGGGCCTTAACCCACGTGAAACGTCTGACCGGTTTGCAGGCCTTCGACACTTTTCGCGTAGGCCAATGCCACTTCCGCTGCAGGAACCGGCTTGAAGCCACGGAAGTAGGGCGCGTATTTGCCCAGGGTTTCGGTCAGCACGGTCGGGCTCACGGAGTTCACCCGCAGGCCACGCGGCAGTTCGATGGCGGCGGCGCGGACGAAGCTGTCGAGGGCGCCGTTGACCAGTGCTGCCGAGGCGCCGCTGCGAATCGGATCGTGGCTGAGCACGCCGGTGGTGAAGGTGAACGAGGCGCCGTCATTGGCGAACTCACGACCGATCAGCAGCAGGTTGACCTGGCCCATCAGCTTGTCTTTCAGGCCGAGGGCGAAGCTGTCCCCAGTCATCTCGTCCAGCGCTGCGAAGGTCACGTTGCCCGCCGCGCAGATCAGCGCATCGAACTTGCCGGTCTGCTCGAACAGCTTGCGGATCGACGCGCTGTCGCTGATATCCACTTGCAAGTCACCGCTGTTGCGGCCGATACGAATGACCTCGTGGCGTTGCGACAATTCTTTGTCCACCGCCGAACCGATGGTGCCGCCGGCGCCTATCAACAGAATTTTCATCGAGCTGTACCCCATGTGTGTGAATGAGGTTTCAGTCTAGAGTGGTTTTTTCTGCGGATAAGCGCACTAATAGGCAACCTTTGGTTTTCAAATGGAAACAATCCTTGAGCGAAATGGATGACCTTGCTGCATTCGCCGTGCTGATCGAGGCCGGCAGTTTTACCCTCGCCGCGCAGCAGTTGGGCTGCAGCAAGGGCCAGTTGTCCAAGCGCATCAGCCAGCTCGAAGCGCAGTTCGGTGTGGTATTGCTGCAACGCACCACCCGGCGCTTGAGTCTGACGGCGGCAGGGGCGGCGTTGCTGCCGCAGGCTCAGGCTCTGGTGGTTCAGGTCGAACGCGCGCGGCAGGCTTTGGCGCGTTTGAAGGACGACATGGCCGGTCCCGTGCGCATGACGGTTCCGGTGTCGCTCGGCGAAACCTTCTTCGATGGCTTATTGCTGGAGTTTTCCGGGCAATACCCGGAGGTGCAGATCGAGTTGGAGCTGAACAATAGCTATCGCGATCTGGCCCGCGATGGCTTTGATCTGGCGATTCGTGCCGAAGTGGCCAATGACGATCGGCTGGTGGCCAAGCCGCTGTTGGCGTGGCACGAAATGACCTGCGCCAGCCCAGCCTACCTCGAGCGCTTCGGCGAGCCGGCGACGCCGCAGTCACTGGCTGAGCATCGTTGCCTGCTCAACAGCCATTACAGCGGCCGCGAAGAATGGCTGTATCACCAGCAGCACGAGTTGTTGCGGGTACGGGTCTCGGGTCCGTTCGCCAGCAACCATTACAACCTGCTGAAAAAAGCAGCGCTGTCCGGTGCCGGCATCGCCCGTTTGCCGTCGTATCTCCTGCAAGCGGAACTGGCGGACGGCCGCTTGCGCTGGTTGCTGCGCGATTACCAGACCCGACGCATGCCGATGTATCTGGTGCACCCGTATCAGGGGGGATTGCCGAAACGCACGCAGGTGCTCGCGGATTATCTGATGGGCTGGTTCAAACGCAGTGGCGAGGCGCTGGATCGACTCCAGCGCTGATGTGATTTCCGTGTGGGAGCGAGCCTGCTCGCGAATGCGTCAGTTCAGTCGATACCGATGTTGAATGACACACCGCTTTCGCGAGCAGGCTCGCTCCCACAGCGGGGATCTTATTTTTCGAAACGGCGCGCGATCAGCTGATCGATCGACAATTTGCCCGGCCCGGTCGCCATAAGATACAGCAACACCGCCGCCCAAGTGCCATGGGTCGGGTAGGCATCCGGGTAGACAAACAGTTGGATAGTCAGGGTCATGCCCAGCAATGCCAGCGCCGAAAACCGTGTGGCGAAGCCGAGCAGGATCAGCAGCGGAAACACATGCTCGGCAGACGCCGCCAGATGCGCGGCAATTTCCGGCGAGAGCAGCGGCAGGTGGTACTCGCTCTGAAACAGCGGAATCGTCGAATCGGCCAAACGTGGCCAGCCCAGTTCAAAGGTGCCGTCAATCAAGTCGATGGCCAGTCCTTCGACCTTGGTTTGCCCGGATTTCCAGAACACCGCAGCGATGGAAAAACGCGCGATGAAGGCAATCAGGCTGTGCGGGATTGTTTCGAACAGCGCGATGACGCGCAGGATAAAAGCCTTCATGGCAACTCCTTGTAATTCAGCTGGGTGATCGCGTTATGCGCAATCAGTAAGGCGAGGGTTTGGGCGAGATCGAACGGCGGGCTGTTTTCTGCCGCCGCGAGCAGTGGCGAACCCTGGAGCAGATGACCAATGAACACGCTCGCACCCGCTTCAAGCGCAAACACCTCAACGTCGAGACCATTGCGCAGCACCAGGGCGTGCTGGCCTTGATTCAGGCCAATGCCCGCCAGACTTGGCTCCTGCTGATGCGCGGCCCAGATCGCCACCACCGCAAAAGCAGAGTCGAGCAGGTGCAGCGAGGGATGCAATTCAAAACACAGCGCACTCAGCGACTGCGGATCGGCCAGGGCGGCACTGACTTGTTCAGGCCGGATCGGCTGCGCATCAGCGGCGTGGTAGGCGACAGTGCGCAAGTGCTCGAGTCGCGCGACATCAGCCACATAAGGCACGCCGGCAATGGGTTCGAATTGTGCGATGAAGTCGGCGAAGTGCTCGCCATAGCGGCCCATCAACGGACTGTGTGGCGGCTGACTCTGGACGAAAATCGCCGCCATGGCGCGGAAGAATTCCTCGCCGACCAACTGCTGCACCACCGGATAGCTGTCGGCCAGGGCATTGATCAGCGAGCTCTGCACGTTGTTGCGATAGACCGCGAAACGCCGCGACGGATCAGCGCCGTTGCGGCTGCACAGGCCCTTGGGATACGGCAGTTGCGCATTGAGCAGGGCGGCGGCGAAGTCCGCTTGCGTGCTCATGCCGCACGCTCTGCGCGGCGCAACAGCGTCTCGGCTTGCTGCGCTTCGGCGAGCAAAACGTCGAAGGCCGGCACCTGATTATCACGTTCGATCAGCGTCGCCACCGGGCCGATACGTTGCAGCACTTGCCGGTACAGATCCCAGACGGCCTGATCAACCGGCGCGCCGTGATCGTCGATCAGCAAGCGGTCGCCGAGGTTATCGCAATCTTCAGCGAAGCCGGCCAGATGAATCTCGCCGACTGCGTGCAGCGGTAACGCATCAAGGTAGGCCAAAGGATCGCGCTGATGATTGATGCACGACACGTAGACATTATTGACGTCGAGCAACAAGCCGCAGCCGCTGCGGCGGATCACTTCGGCGATGAACTCGGCCTCGTCGATCGTCGAGTGCTCAAACCCCAGATAGGTGGCCGGGTTCTCCAGCAGCATCGGTCGTTTCAGAGTGTTCTGCACCTGGTCGATGTGCGCGCAGACGCGGTTCAGCGTCGGCGTGTCGTAAGCCAGTGGCAGCAGGTCATTGAGGAACACCGGGCCGTGGCTCGACCACGCCAGATGTTCGGAAAAGGCTTGCGGTTGATAGCGCTCGATCAGCTCGGCGAGGCGTTTGAGGTGCTGGCTGTCCAGCGCGCCTTCGCCACCGATCGACAGTCCCACGCCATGCAGTGACAGCGGGTACTGTTGGCGAATCAGACCGAGGAAATGATGAAACGGGCCGCCGGCCACCATGTAGTTTTCGGCGTGGACTTCGAAGAAACCGAGGTCCGGTAAGGAGCCGAGCACTTCGAGGAAGTGCCCGGTCTTGAGCCCCAGCCCGGCGCGGGCAGGGAGCTCGGAGCGAGCTGCCTGAGTGCGCGGCAGGGACGGTTCGTGATGACTGAACATGGGCGTCACTCAGGCAGGCCGTGGATCAGGACTTGGCTTTGAAGGCTTCGAGCTGACCGAAACCGGTCGGCGAGGTTTTGCTTTCGGTGGTGGCGCAGGTGCCTTTCGGAACGAGCTTCCAGGCGTTGGCCTGGTAGTCCATTTTCGCCGTGCCGGCGCAGGTAGTCCCGGCACCTGCGGCGCAATCGTTCTTGCCTTTCATGGCCACGCCGAAGCATTTTTCCATGTTGGCATCGGCGGCCTGGGCAGTGGAGACAGTGGCGATGCTCAGAGCGGAACCGAGGGCCAGAACCAGGGCGGTGGCGGACAGGGTACGGGTAGTCGCAGTCATGATGTTTCTCCAGTTTTTATCAGGGTTTCTGCAAGCGGTTTGTGCTTGCTTGTCCCTCTAGAGAACGGGTGCGGGGATGCGTTACAGGCGGGGGGGGAAAATTATAAAAAATTTTGGCTTCAGCTGTATCCCTGCTCGCGAAGGCGGTGTGTCAGCCACCCATAATGTTGAATGACAGAGCGCTTTCGCGAGCAGGCTCGCTCCCACAGGGTTACTTTGGTGGTACTCAGGAAATAAAAAAACGGCCCGAAGGCCGTTTTTTTGTGCAGCGATAACACTCAACCGCCGAGATACGCCTCGCGTACTTTCGGGTCGGTCAGCAGCGCTTCACCGGTGCCTTGCATGACCACGCGGCCGTTCTCCAGAACGTAGGCGCGGTCAGCGATTTTCAGTGCCTGGTTGGCGTTCTGCTCGACCAGGAACACCGTCACACCGTCCTTGCGCAGCTGTTCGATGATGTCGAAGATCTGCTGGATGATGATCGGCGCCAGACCCAGCGACGGCTCGTCGAGCAGCAGCAGCTTGGGCTTGCTCATCAGCGCACGGCCGATGGCGAGCATTTGCTGTTCGCCGCCGGACATGGTGCCGCCGCGCTGGTTGAAGCGTTCTTTCAGGCGTGGGAAAAGTCCGAGAACCTTGTCCATCTGTTCCTGATAGTCGCCCTTGTCGGTGAAAAATCCGCCCATCGACAGGTTTTCTTCAACGGTCAGACGGGCAAACACCCGACGCCCTTCCGGGACCACGGCGATGCTCTTGCGCATGATCTGCGACGAGTCCTGGCCGACCAGTTCCTCACCCATGTAGCGGATGCTGCCGCTGTGCGCCTGCGGCGAACCGCAGAGTGTCATCAGCAGCGTGGATTTGCCGGCACCGTTGGCGCCGATCAGCGTCACGATCTCGCCCTGACGGACTTCGACGTTGACGCTGTGCAGGGCCTGGATCTTGCCGTAGAAGGTGGAAACGTTTTCGAACTGCAGCATTTACGCTTCCCCCAGGTAGGCTTTGATCACTTCAGGATTGTCGCGGATCTGTTCCGGCGTGCCGTCGGCCAGCGGCGTGCCCTGGTTGATCACGACGATGTGGTCGGAAATGCTCATGACCAGTTTCATGTCGTGTTCGATCAGCAGCACGGTAACGTTGTGCTCTTCGCGTAACACACCGATCAGCGCCTTGAGGTCTTCGGTTTCCTTCGGGTTCAGGCCGGCGGCCGGTTCGTCGAGCATGAGGATCCGCGGGCGGGTCATCATGCAGCGGGCGATTTCCAGACGCCGTTGCTGGCCGTAGGCGAGGGTGCCGGCGGTGCGGTTGGCGAACTCTTTGAGATTGACCTTTTCCAGCCAGTACTCGGCAAATTCCATGGCCTCGCGCTCGCTTTTGCGGAACGCCGGGGTCTTGAACAGGCCGGACAGGAAGTTGGTGTTCAAGTGACGGTGCTGGGCGATCAACAGGTTCTCGACGGCAGTCATGTCCTTGAACAAACGCACGTTCTGGAAGGTCCGCACCACGCCTTTGAGGGCGATCTTGTGGCCCGGCAGGCCCTGGATCGGCTCGCCGTCGAGCAGGATGCTGCCGCCGGTAGGCTGATAGAAGCCGGTCAGGCAGTTGAACACGGTGGTCTTGCCGGCGCCGTTCGGGCCGATCAGGGCAACCACCTGCTTTTCCTTGACGGTCAGCGCCACGCCGTTGACCGCGAGCAAGCCGCCGAAGCGCATGCTCAGATTTTCGACTTTAAGGATCTCGCGGCTCATTTGCGCAACTCCATGTGTGGGCGTTGCATCGGCAGCAGACCTTGTGGACGCCAGATCATCATCAGTACCATCAGCGCACCGAACATCAACATGCGGTACTCGCTGAACTCACGCATCATTTCCGGCAACAGGATCATCACGATCGCCGCCAGAATCACGCCCAGTTGCGAGCCCATGCCACCCAATACGACGATGGCGAGGATGATCGCCGACTCGATGAAGGTGAACGACTCGGGCGTCACCAGGCCCTGACGCGCGGCGAAGAAGCTGCCGGCGAAACCGGCGAACGCAGCGCCCAGGGTGAAGGCGGAGAGCTTGATCACGGTCGGGTTCAGGCCCAACGCGCGGCAGGCGATTTCGTCTTCACGCAGTGCTTCCCACGCACGGCCGATCGGCATGCGCAGCAGACGGTTGATCACGAACAGCGCGGCCAGTGCGAGCAACAGCGCAACCAGGTAAAGGAAGATCACCTTGTTGATCGAGTTGTATTGCAGACCGAAATACTCGTGGAACGTCTGCAGGCCTTCGGCGGCTTTGCGCTCGAAGGTCAGGCCGAAGAACGTCGGTTTTTCGATGTTGCTGATGCCGTTCGGGCCACCGGTGATATCGGTCAGGTTACGCAGGAACAGACGGATGATTTCGCCGAAACCCAAGGTCACGATCGCCAGATAGTCGCCGCGCAGACGCAACACCGGGAAGCCCAGCAGGAAGCCGAACGTCGCCGCCATCAGGCCGGCAATCGGCAGGCAGATCCAGAAGCTCAAGCCGTAGTAATGCGACAGCAGCGCGTAGCTATAGGCGCCGACGGCGTAGAAACCGACGTAGCCCAGGTCAAGCAGACCGGCCAGACCGACGACGATGTTCAGGCCCAGGCCGAGCATCACGTAGATCAGGATCAGCGTTGCGATATCCACCGCGCCACGGGAGCCGAAGAACGGCCAGACCAGGGCGATCAGAATCAGCGCAATGATGAAATAGCGCTGGGTGGTTGGCAGGGTCAGGAAGTTGCTGGCCTTGGCCGGGATCAACGGCATGCCCGGCGAGGAGCGCCAGGCCTTGCTGATCTGCTGATTGAAAAGCACGCGCAGGAACATCAGCACCGAGCAGATCGCGATGGTCGCGAGTACCGCAGGGCTGGTGTTGTGCACTTCCAGATTGATGCCGACGATGGTCAGTTTCAGACCGAGTACCGGGTAGGCCACCGCCCACACCAGCAAGGCACTGAACAGTGCCTGTTTAAGATTCCTAGTCATACTTTCTCAACCTCCGGACGGCCCAGAATGCCGGTCGGACGGAACAACAGCACCAGAACCAGCAGGCCGAACGCAACGACGTCCTTGTACTGGTCGCCGAAGATATCGGCACCGAACGCTTCCGCTACACCGAGCACCAGGCCGCCGAGCATTGCCCCGGGGATGCTGCCGATGCCGCCCAGTACCGCAGCGGTGAAGGCCTTGAGGCCGACGAGGAAACCAGCGTTGGGGTTGATCACGCCGTATTGCATGCTCAGCAGCACTGCGGCAACGGCGGCCAGCGCAGCACCGATGACGAAGGTCAGGGCGATGATGTTGTTGGTATTGATGCCGAGCAGGTTGGCCATCTTGATGTCCTCGGCACAGGCGCGGCAGGCGCGGCCCAGACGGGAACGGGAGATGAACAGGGTCAGGCCGAGCATGGCGATCAGGGTCACCACAAACACCACGATCTGCATGTAGGAAATCAGCACTTCTTGTGCGCCACCCGGACCGAAGGCGAAGTTGCCCGGGATCAGGTTGGGGATAGCTTTGTCCTTGGAGTCTTGCGCCAGCAGAACGGTGTTCTGCAGGAAGATCGACATACCGATGGCAGAAATCAGCGGGATCAGACGGTTGCTGCCGCGCAGGGGGCGGTAGGCGATCCGTTCGATGCTGTAACCGTAGGAACTGGTGACGACGATGCTGGCGATGAACGCCGCGGTCATCAACAGCGGGACACTGTCGAGTCCCATCATGGTCAGCCCGGCGATGGCGATGAAGGCCACGTAGGAACCGATCATGTACACCTCGCCGTGGGCGAAGTTGATCATTCCAATGATGCCGTAGACCATCGTGTAGCCGATGGCGATCAGGGCATACATGCTGCCAACGTTGAGGCCGTTAACCAGCTGTTGGAAGAAGTGATAGAGGTCAGGCATTACAGCGCTCCTAAAAACCTGTACGCATTTCACTGGTGGAGTCATTTTCCCGCCCGGCCCCGTGGATCTCTATCCACTTCGAATCCGGGTTTTGCCAGCGAACCGCTGATGACGGTTTTGAGATTTTCAGGTGGGCCGACTGGCGGATCACGCCAGCGCGGCCCATACATTCGCAAAACAAAGCCCACGGCACGCCGTGGGCTTTATTGGCAGTCAGTCGGGCAAGGCCTTACTGAGGCGAAACTTCGGTTTTAGGTTTGCCGTTGTGCCACTCGTACACGACAAATTTGAAGTCCTTCAGGTCGCCCTTGTCGTCGAAGCTCAGGTCGCCGGTCGGGGTCTTGAACGAACCGGCGTGGATGGCTTCAGCCACTTTGGTAGCGTCTTCGGACTTGGCTGCCTTGATGCCTTCGGCAATCACGGTCACTGCCGAGTAGGACGGGAACACGAACGGACCGCTCGGATCTTCCTTCTTGGCTTTGAACGCGTCAGCCAGGGCAACGTTGGCCGGATCCTGGTCGAAGGATTTCGGCAGGGTCACCAGCAGGCCTTCGGACGCGTCCTTGGCGATCTGGGTGATCGAGTCGTTACCCACGCCTTCCGGACCCATGAAGCGGGCTTTCAGGCCTTTTTCCTGAGCCTGACGCAGAATCAGACCCAGCTCCGGGTGGTAGCCGCCGTAGTAGACGAAGTCGACGCCGGCTTGCTTGAGCTTGGCGATGATGGCGGAGAAGTCCTTGTCGCCAGCGTTGACGCCTTCGAAGACGGCAACCTTGGTGCCTTTCTTCTCGAGGGTCGATTTCACGGCGGTGGCGATGCCTTCACCGTACTGCTGCTTGTCGTGCAGCACGCCAACCACTTTCGGTTTCACGTGATCGGCGATGTAGTTGCCGGCGGCAGGGCCCTGGGCGCTGTCGAGACCGATGGTGCGGAAGATCATTTTGTAGCCACGGGCGGTGATATCCGGGCTGGTGGCAGCCGGGGTGATCATGATCACGCCTTCGTCTTCGTAGATGTCCGAAGCTGGCTGAGTGGAGCTGGAGCACAGGTGACCGACCACGAACTTGACGCCGTCGTTGACGACCTTGTTCGCTACCGCTACCGCTTGTTTCGGATCGCAGGCATCGTCGTATTCAACGGCTTCGAGTTTCTTGCCGTCGACGCCGCCCTTGGCGTTGATCTGCTCGATGGCCATTTTCGCGCCACTGAACTGCATGTCGCCGTACTGGGCTACTGGACCGGTTTTAGGACCGGCGATACCGATTTTGATGGTGTCAGCTGCGAACGAATGGCTGGCAACCCCGGCCAGAACCATAGCGGCAAACAGTTTGGAAATCTGCTTAGTAGCCTTAGTCATAGTGCTCCACTCTTACTGTTGTATTTTTTAGAGTTCTGGCGCCGTAGCAGCAGAACCGGGTCAGATATCTTTGCGATACCCTCCGGAAAATGCCCCGGCAACTGTACCGGTACAGTGTAGAGCGCCGCTTGATCAACTGGGAAGCGGGCGCCACGGGGCAAAACTTGGGGGTGTCGCATTTTTGAATGAAAGAGACAGAATTGCGGCGGGGCAATCGGGGACATATATCCCAAAAGGCAGCATTCCCTGGCGTTCCTGCTCTTTTCGTTCGGTGCAGCGATTTGCAACCGGGTTTTTCTGACGGACCACCGACGTTATCATTCGCGTCGATTTCTTTTCCGGACAGCTCCCATGAATCAAGAACCTAGCACCCTCTATGCCAAGCTGCTTGGTGAAACGGCATCTATTACCTGGAAAGAGCTGGAGCCGTTCTTCGCCAAGGGTGCCCTATTGTGGGTCGACCCTGACCTGGATTTGATCGCCGCCGCCGAGGCCGTGGCTTCGGATGAAGGCGAGAAAGTCGCGGCCTGGCTGGCCGACGACAAGGTCGCCAAGCTGTCTGAAACGCGGGCACTGGATATTTTCGAACGTGATCCGCAGCTGTGGGCCGTGGTGGTTTCGCCGTGGATTCTGATCCAGGAAAGGGCGGCCGTTTAATTGCCCGCACCCTTTTGGTGCCTCGATTGCCGCGCCGCAAGTGTGTAGCGGAGTAGCGTGATGGCACCTTGCCGTGGAGAAATGCCACGCCTCACGGTGACGTAAACGTAACGGGAACAGTTTATGGAGCGGCCTGAGGGTCGCTTAATTGTTTCTGGATGTTCGTAAAGCTGAATTTGTCGGTGAAGTCGAGGGCGCCTTCGCGAGCAGGCTCGCTCCCACCTTGGAATGCACTTTCCTGTGGGAGCGAGCCTGCTCGCGAATGGGGCGACTCGCTGCTGGATCAGACCGAGTAAGTCTTCCCGGTATGGTTATTCAGCGAAATCACCTTGGTCTTGCCAATCCGGTGGCGGTAGATCTCGCGCAGGTACTTGATCGACTTCTTCACGCAATCGCGTGACAGGCGAATGTCATTGATCGAGACGAACTTGTCCTTGTCGTTGATCAACTCACGGTATTTCTTTTCGTACATCGGTTTGATCGCGTACCAGTTGGTATCGAGGATCTTCGCCGGGTTTTCGAATTCGTTGAGCAGGTCGTCGATCCGCTCCTCGTCGAAGTCTTCCTGAATGATGAAGTCGAGAATCGAGTTATCCAGCGTCTCGTCGAAACGGTACGGATTCTTCGCGAAGCAGCGCTTGATGAACGCCACGATCAGTGTGAGGAAGTCGTCCGACAGGCACGGGCTCTTGGCGATCAGGGTGGTCAGCGACAGGTTGGCCGAAGCGCCGATCACCAGCGCGTAACGCTTGAGCGTGGTGTTGGGGAACAGGCTGTTGAGGTGGGTCTTCAACCGGTTCAGATCCATGTACGACAGTTTGTAGTCTTTCGGCAGCGACACGATCGAGACCACCGACGAGCAATTCTTGAAGAAGTGCAAATCGTGCAGCGCGGCGGCGTCGTAGCCGGAATTCTTGTACTGCTCAAGCGAAGCGCGATAACGCTTGGATTCAATCGGCAGCAGGCTGATGCCTTCGATGGCCTGAGTGACCTTGTTGAAGTGCGGCAGGTCGATCGAACGGAAGAACAGGTCGTCGATGTTCAGGCGCTGCGGCTCTTTGTCGAAGACCTTGAACTTGTCGCTGCTCGGCGGCGGGGTTTCCGGGACTACCGATTCGGCGTAGGCAATCGCCACCGGCCCGGCCAGACTCATGAACAGGTCGTTGGCGTCCAGGCGGATGGTTTCGCCGATGTCGATGCCGGCGCGGCGGAAGTAGTTCTGGTCGTAGTCAGTGGTGACTGCCTGCGCCGTGAGAATGTTGAAGATCTGCTGCGAGATGTACTGGTTGGCGTGTTTCTCCATGGCATTGACATCAATGTTCTGGATATTGCCGTCATCGCTTTCTTCGGCGTAACGCATGATGTCGTTGGAGATCAGCATCATCGCGTTCCACGGGCGGATACGTCCCATCACGCTGGCTTCGCTGCTGTCTTCATTGGCGAAGTTGTAGGAGAAATCCCATTCTTCCGACAGGTATTTGCACAGCAGGCGCCCGGCGTTGATGTGCAGCGCCTCGGACATTTCGCTGCGGTGGTCGGAAATGTTCGGCAGCACGCAGATGCCGCTGGTGAAGATCGGCTCGAAGACAAACGAATGACCGCTCTTGCCGTCATGCTCGTCCATCGGCTTGGTGTCGAAGGTCTTGTTCATGTACGAGTGCTGCTGGGCCAGACCGAACTCCGAGGCCATGCCCGAACCGGTACCGCCGCCGGCACTGAAGATCGAGAAATACAGGCGCGACTGGTTGGCCTTGATCCCGCAGCTGTCGATCAGGTACGAGTGGATCATTTTCCAGTCGGGACTGGAGAAGCGCTGGGTGTCCTTGTTGAGGATGATTTTCGCCAGGTACTGGCCGAGGATCGGCGCGTTACCGGCGCCACCGGCGTGGACTTCGGACAAGTCCATGATCTTCATTTTGCTGTAGTCGCGCAGGAAGCCGCTTTTCTCGCCCTTGCGCGAGAAACGGATGCGCCCGGCGATGTCCTTGTCGAGGTCGCCGAGCATCACCAGCGGTTCGACCAGAAACACCGGTTTGGTCGATTTGCTGGTGCCGATGCGCAGGTTGTTCTTGATCCACTGCGCCGGGCTGTAGCCCTTGTCGGCCAGACGCCGGTCGGTCGGGCGGTCTTCGTTGTTGAATTCGTTGAGGTAGAACTTGCGCGCGTTGTACACCAGCTCCGCCACGTCGAGGGCGATGTTGGAGCCGCAGCGACCGAGGCCGATCAGGCACACCGAGGGGAATTCCTGGTCGTTGTGCTGCTCGTTGTCGCCTTCCTGATGCGCCGGGCGCGGGAACACCGAATCACGCAGGCCGTCGAGGTTATCGAGGATGCGGTCGGTGTTGGTCTCGGTGAAGTACAAGTATTGCTGGGTCGACAGCGGGCGCGAAGGCGGCGTCGGTCTGGATAATGACGCGCTGTTCGCGGCGGGGCTCAGGGTCAGATCGGCTGTTGCACTGGCGGGGTTGTTTTTAGAGGTCATGGTGCGCCATTTACCTGGACTGGGTTGGCCCGCCGAACAGTGCCGGCGAACCTCACGGAATAAGATCTCGCGTCTTGTGTGCGCGAATACGGCCCGGGCGTCGTAGTGCTGGCTGATCTGATCGCCGGGCGGAATCCTTTCCTGATCGTTGATGAATCGGCCATGATTCGGTGATCTTTAATCGAAAAGAGGCGAAATGATGTCAACGCTACCTTCGTTGGGGTTTGCCGGAATCGGCCTGATGGGCCTGCCGATGTGCCGGCGTCTGCTGGCGGCGGGTTACCCGCTGACCGTGTGGAACCGCAACCCGGACAAGTGCGCACCGCTGGTTGCTGCCGGCGCCCGCCAGGTATCGAACCCCGCCGAACTGTGCGCGCACGCCGACATCGTCATGCTGTGTCTGGCCGATACCGCCGTGGTGCGGGAAGTGGTGTTTGGCACTGGCGGTGTTGCCGAAGGTGCGAAAAACGGCCAGCTATTGGTGGATTTCTCCAGTCTTGAACCGACCGCCACTCGCGAAATGGCCGCAGCGCTGGCCGAGAAAAGCGGCATGGGCTGGCTTGACTCCCCGGTGTCCGGCGGCGTGGGCGGCGCCGAAGCTGGCAGTCTGGCGATCATGGTCGGTGGTGCAGCGGCAGATCTTGAGCGCGTGCGCCCGGTGCTGCTCAGCCTCGGTCAGCGCGTCACGCACATGGGCGGCGTCGGTGCTGGCCAGGTGACCAAGGCCTGCAACCAGATGATCGTCGCGTGTAATGCGCTGGTGATTGCTGAAGTGGTGGCGTTGGCCGAGCAGGCCGGGGTCGATGCCAGCCTGATCGCCGAGGCGCTGGCCGGTGGTTTTGCCGATTCCAAACCGTTGCAGATCCTTGCTCCGCAAATGGCCGAGAGCCGTTTCGAACCGATCAAGTGGCATGTGCGCACGCTGCTCAAGGATCTCGACACAGCGGTGAAATTTTCCCGCGAGCAGGGCTCGGCGACGCCGATCAGCGGATTGGCCGCACAATTGATGCGCCTGCATGGGGCGCAAGGCTTTTTAGCGAAGGATCCAGCGACGCTGGTGCAAATGTATCGCGCGCCAGACTCAACGGATTGACCCCGAGCACGGGTTTGCGCTGGTTGATTTCATCGAGCACCGCGCGTAATTCGTCCAGCGGCACCGGGCGGCTGAGCAGATAACCCTGAATGAAGTCGCAGCCCGAACGCTCGAGAAACTCGTATTGCTCCAGGCTCTCGACGCCCTCGGTGACCACCTGCAGATGCAGGGTGTGAGCCATGACGATGATCGCCTGGACGATCTCCATGTCCGCCGTAGCGGTGGGGATGTCGAGGATGAACGAGCGGTCGATTTTCAGGGTGTTCAGCGGCAGACGCTTGAGGTAGGCCAGCGACGAATAGCCGGTGCCGAAATCATCGATCGACAGCGACACACCGAGGGCGCGGATCTGCCGCAGCAGCACCAGAGTGTTGGCGATGTTGCCCATCAAGGCGTTTTCGGTGACCTCCAGTTCCAGGCGTTCCGGCGCCACACCGGCGGTGCGCAAGGCGTGTTCGATCTCCTCGGCCAGCTCCTCGCGCGCCAGATTCAGCGGCGAGCAGTTCCAGGCGATTTTCAATTCGGCACAACCATGCCGCGACAGCTCGCCAAGATCCTTGCAGGCGCGGCGCAACACCCAGTTGTCCAGTTCGGCGATCAAACCGTTGTTCTCGGCAATACTGATGAAGCGATCCGGGGTGAGCAAACCGTGAACCGGATGCTGCCAGCGAATCAACGCTTCGAGCTTGGTCACGCGACCGGTTTTCACTTCGAAGATCGGCTGGTAATAGAGCATCAGCGCGTGGTCTTGCCGTAGCGCACTGCGCAGTTCTTCTTCCAGTTGCAGCTCGAAACTGGCGCGGGTCTTCAGGCTGGAATTGAAGAAATGCAGACCGTTGCGCCCGGCGCCTTTGGATTGGTACAAGGCCAGGTCGGCGTGTTTGAGCAGCTCTTCGCAAGTGGTGCCGTCTTCGGGAAACAGGCTGATGCCGATGCTGGTGGTCATCACCATGCGCCGGCCGGCCAGTTCGATCGGCTCTTTCATCTTGTGCATGATGCGCTGCGCCATACCGCGCGCCTCTTCGCGGTCACGCAGGCTGATGAGTATGCAGAATTCGTCGCCGCCGAACCGCGCGACCACGTCTTCATGGCTGCGCACCGAGCTTTTGATGTGCTGGGCGATGACTTTGAGCAGCGCGTCGCCGGCGTCATGGCCAAGGCTGTCGTTGATGCGCTTGAAGTGGTCAATGTCGAGAAACATCACCGCGAGCATGCCGCCCTCGCTGGTTTTCTGGCTGAGCTTCTCGGCGAACATCTGGTTGAAACCACGGCGGTTGATCAGGTTGGTCAGCGCGTCGTAATTGGCCGCTTGCTGCAAAGACATGCGCGCCTGATCGAGTTGGCTGAGCAGGGCGTTGAGCCGGCGCAGGTCGTTTTCCTTGTTCTGCAGCTTTTTGTCGGCGAGAGCGGCGCTGATCGCACTGCCGAGAATCAACAGGATGATCAGCGCTACGGTCAGGCCCAGTTGCAGATGGCCGGTGTCGCCACCGCTCGCTGCCAGAGCGCCTTCTGGAAGCACCAGATCCAGCGCAGCCATGCCGGTGAAGTGCATGCTGATAATGCCGGCGCCGAGAATCAGCGCCGCGCTGTACTTGAGCAATTGATGCGCGACGCCGCTGCCTTCGCTGAGATAGCGCGCCACCCACAGCGCGGTGAAACTGGCGCCGATGGCAATCAGCACCGACAGCGCGAACAGCCCTGGCTGATAGTAGGCGGTGGCGCTCGACTTCATCGCGGCCATGCCGACGTAATGCATGCCAGCGATGCCCAAACCGATGACACACGCGGTCTTCAGGCAATGCAACGCGCTCGGCTGCACCTCACTGAGGGTGTGCATGGCCAGCCAAGAGGCGAGCAGGGCGATCAGCAACGACAGGAGGGTAATGCCGAGGTCGTACTGAATATCGATGGGGGTCTGGAAGGCCAGCATGCCGATGAAGTGCATGGCCCAGATGCCGCCGGCCAGGCAGGTCGCGCCGATCCAGCGCCAGATTCGCCGCGACCCCGGATCTTCGGCATGCACCAGGCGCTCTGCCATGTCCAGGGTGGCGAAGCTCGCTGCACAGGCGACCAGATAGGCCACCATCACCAGCAGAGGATTGTGACTGCAATCAAGGAGAATCTGCCCGCTCGCCGGCAGCTCGGCAACAAACTGCAAACCAAGCCACTCCATAGCATGCCCCGTCTCGGATTCATCTGGCCCGTGCGTCAATCAACGCAGGCGAATGAAAGCAGTATAGAGGCGGTTTCCCGGCTGCAAGCCGTAGTGGCACATTGGTGGTAATGATTTTGCCATTAGGCTCATAGCGATTCGCGCTAACGCTCAGGCAATGCGCTCCAGCGGCAGGTCGTTCCAGTGTGGCCGCAAGGGTGGCAGGCCGTGGGCGGCGCGGGCCTTGTCGCAGTCGGGATTGTGCTCGCCGTTCTCCCACGACGCCTCGAACTCGCGGCAGGTGCTCGAGCGCTTGTCATAGATCGTGCAGGCCACAGCGCTGCCGACCTCACCCGCCAGCGACATGCAACGCGCCGGTTTGCGATCGGTGCCGATCATTGCCACCCGGCTCGGAGTGATCTGCGCGACCAGTTCATCGGGCACCGTCCCGCCAGCGGATGAGCACTCACCCCAGAAAAAAGACACGCGAAAGTGGGAACAGCAGGCACCGCAATTCAGACACGGACTGGCTTCGGACATGGGCGGGGGTATCAAAGGGATTGATCGGAAGATCCGGACGGATCCGGCGGCCATTCTAGGCTTTGCCATGGCGTTGGGAAGGGGGGCGCGAAACTATTTTTTTGTCGCCGGATTTTGCCGCGAAAGCCCCGTATGGCGGGGGATTCCAGACTTATCAAGGGCTTACGTTTCGTTACAGTGCGATGGGTCGATATCAGGCTGACGAATGATGACAGACAGCCCCCGCGCGGCTGACTAGATTGCAGGTTCCGGGCTCGACGCGCTGGCAGTGAAGCCCTCATAACAATAAAGAGACGGACCCATGCAGAACTCGACCCAAGCGGCGAATGCCTGGCGCATTCTGTTCCTGCTGTTCCTCGCCAACCTGTTCAATTTCTTCGACCGCACCATCCCGGCGATCATCATCGAACCGATCCGCATGGAATGGCACCTCAGCGACTTTCAGCTGGGCATCATTGGCACCGCGTTCACCATTGTTTACGCGATTGCCGGCCTGCCCCTCGGGCGCATGGCCGACACCGGTTCACGCAGCAAACTGATGGGCTGGGGCCTGGCGACCTGGAGTGCGCTGACTGCGGTCAACGGCATGGTCGGCAGTTTCTGGAGTTTCCTCATCGTGCGCATGGGCATCGGCATCGGCGAAGCCAGTTACGCACCAGCGGCCAACTCGCTGATCGGCGACCTGTTTCCCGCACACCGTCGGGCGCGGGCGATGGGTATTTTCATGCTTGGCCTGCCGCTGGGGCTGCTGCTGGCGTTCTTCACCATCGGCGCGATGGTCAAGGCCTTCGACAGCTGGCGCGCGCCGTTCTTCATCGCTGCCGTGCCGGGGCTGATCCTCGCGATCTTCATGTTCTTTATCAAAGAACCAAAACGCGGCGCAGCGGAAACCGTGCAGGTCTCCCAGGAGAAAGTCGACCGGCCTATCCGTCGCGTCCTCGCCGTGCCGACCTTCCTCTGGCTGGTGATGGCCGGGCTGTGCTTCAACTTCGCGACCTATGCCTGCAACTCGTTTCTGGTGCCGATGCTGCAGCGCTATTTCCTCATGCCGTTGCAGGAGGCGGCGGTGGCCACCGGTGTCATCGTTGGCGTGACGGGATTGGTCGGGCTGACCCTTGGCGGCTGGATCGCCGACAAGATTCATCAGCGCTTCGCCAGTGGGCGGCTGTTGTTTGCCGCGTTCAGCCTGATCATTTCAACGTTGTGCACAGCCTGGGCGCTGCATGCCGGGCGCATCGAGATCGGTGTGTTCGTCGCGGTATTCAGCGTCGGCTGGCTGTTCGCCTACAACTTCTATACCTGCGTGTACACGGCAATTCAGGACGTCGTCGAACCGCGCCTGCGGGCCACGGCGATGGCGTTGTTCTTTGCCGGTCTGTATCTGCTCGGCGGCGGGTTGGGGCCAGTGGTGGTGGGTGGGCTGTCGGATCACTTCGCGCACACGGCGATGCTGGCGGCGGGGGCTGAGCAGATGACCGAAGCGTTCAAGGCTGTCGGCCTGCATGACGCGATGTACCTGATCCCGGTGGCGCTGTTCCTGACCATGGTCTTTCTGTTTCTGGCATCGCGGTGTTTTGTCCGGGATGCACAGCGGATGAAGGAGGGATTGGTGGCGGTGGTTGAGCCAGAAATTTCTGCGGCGACTGCCTGACCGTTTTCGCGAGCAGGCTCGCTCCCACATGATCGTTCCCACGCTCTGCGTGGGAATGCCTCAAGGGACGCTCTGCGTTCCAGCTTCGGTAGGGACGCGGAGCGTCCCGGGCTGCATTCCCACGCAGAGCGTGGGAACGATCCGCCCGCATCACTGCGGGCCTCTTGGTTTTCAGCGGTGAAGCGGGGCGGTTAACCCGCTACCAGCACCCGAATCGCTTCCAGGCGCAACGCCGCTTTGTCGAGCATCGCCAGACCCTGCTCACGCTGAGTGCGCAACGCCTCCAGTTCGCTGTCGCGCACGGTCGGGTTGACCGCTTGCAACGCGGTCAGGCGCGCCAGTTCTTCGTCGGTATCGGCGGCCAGGCGGCGGCGCGCTTCGGCCACACGCTCGGCGTGACGCGGGGCGATCTTTTCTTCGCCGGCATTGATCCGAGGCGTCAGCTGATCGCGCTGGGCCTGGATGAACTTGTTGGCGCTGGCCCGTGGCACGCTTTCCAGCTGATCGTTGAGGGTTTCGAACGACACCCGTGGCGACAGGTCATTGCCATTGGCATCGAGCAGGCAACGCAGCGCCGCCGGTGGCAGGTAGCGACCCAGTTGCAGCGAGCGCGGTGCGACCACTTCGCTGACGTAGAGCAATTCGAGCAACACGGTGCCCGGCTTCAGCGCCTTGTTCTTGATCAGCGCGACGGCGGTGTTGCCCATCGAACCGGACAGCACCAGATCCATGCCGCCCTGCACCATCGGGTGTTCCCAGGTGATGAACTGCATGTCTTCGCGCGACAGCGCCTGGTTGCGGTCGTAAGTGATGGTCACGCCTTCGTCGTCGCCCAGCGGGAAACTGGCGTCGAGCATCTTCTCGCTCGGCTTGAGGATCAGGGCGTTTTCCGAGTGGTCTTCGCTGTCGATGCCGAAGGCGTCGAACAGGGTTTCCATGTAGATCGGCAGGGCGAACTGATCGTCCTGCTCGAGAATCGCCTCGACCAGCGCTTCACCTTCGCCAGCGCCACCGGAGTTGAGTTCCAGCAGACGGTCGCGGCCGGTGTGCAGCTCGGCTTCGAGACGTTCACGCTCGGCGCGTGCTTCGTCGATCAGCGCTTGCCACTCGCCGTCATCGGCTTCTTCGAGCAGCGGCAGCAGGCGTGGGCCGAACTGATGCTGCAAGGCGTTGCCGGTCGGGCAGGTGTTGAGGAAGGCGTTGAGCGCCTCGTGGTACCACTGGAACAGGCGCTCTTGCGGGCTGGTTTCCAGGTACGGCACGTGCAGTTCGATGATGTGCTTCTGGCCGATCCGGTCGAGACGGCCGATGCGCTGCTCGAGCAGGTCCGGGTGCGACGGCAGATCGAACAGCACCAGATGATGAGCGAACTGGAAGTTGCGACCCTCACTGCCGATTTCCGAGCAGATCAGCACCTGCGCGCCGAACTCTTCATCAGCGAAGTAGGCGGCGGCGCGATCACGCTCAAGGATGTTCATGCCTTCGTGGAACACCGTGGCCGGGATGCCGGAACGCACGCGCAACGCGTCTTCCAGGTCCATCGCGGTTTCGGCGTGGGCGCAGATCACCAGCACTTTGGTGCGCTTGAGCATTTTCAGCTGATCGATCAGCCACTCGACGCGCGGATCGAATTTCCACCAGCGCTCTTCTTCACTGGCTTCCGGCTGGGCCTGGAAGCTGACTTCCGGGTACAGCTCGGCGTGTTCGCCCAGCGGCAGTTCGAGGTATTCGTCGGGGCACGGCAGCGGATACGGATGCAGTTTGCGCTCCGGGAAACCCTGCACGGCGGCGCGGGTGTTGCGGAACAGCACGCGGCCGGTGCCGTGGCGATCGAGCAGCTCACGCACGAGGCGGGCGCTGGCTTCAGTATCGCCATCGTTGACGGCGGTGAGCAGGGCTTCACCTTCGTTGCCGAGAAAACCGTGAATGGTCTTGTGCGCTTCGGCGGAGAGACGGCCCTTGTCGAGCAGTTCCTGCACGGCTTCGGCGACCGGGCGATAGTTGTCGCTCTCGGCGCGGAACGCGGCCAGGTCGTGGAAACGGTTCGGGTCGAGCAGGCGCAGACGGGCGAAGTGGCTGTCCTGACCGAGTTGTTCCGGGGTGGCGGTGAGCAGCAGCACGCCGGGGATGACTTCGGCCAGTTGCTCGACCAGCGAGTATTCCGCGCTGGCCTTGTCTTCATGCCAGACCAGGTGGTGCGCTTCGTCGACTACCATCAGGTCCCAACCGGCAGCGAACAAGGCGTCCTGTGCCTTCTCGTCGTCGACCAGCCACTCCAGCGCGACCAGCGCCAGTTGCGTGTCTTCGAACGGGTTGGTGGCATCGCTTTCGATAAAGCGTTCTTCGTCGAACAGCGCGACCTGCAGATTGAAACGGCGGCGCATCTCCACCAGCCACTGATGCTGGAGGTTTTCCGGGACCAGAATCAGCACGCGATTGGCGCGGCCCGAGAGCAGCTGGCGGTGGATGACCAGACCGGCTTCGATGGTCTTACCCAGACCCACTTCGTCCGCCAGCAATACACGCGGGGCGATACGGTCGGCGACTTCGCGGGCGATGTGCAACTGGTGCGCGATCGGTTGCGCACGCACGCCACCCAGGCCCCACAGCGAGGACTGCAACTGGCGGCTGGTGTGTTCAAGAGTGTTGTAGCGCAGGGAGAACCACGGCAGCGGGTCGATCTGTCCGGCGAACAGGCGGTCGCTGGCCAGACGGAACTGAATGAAGTTCGACAGCTGGGTTTCCGGCAGCGTGACGACCTCGTTCTGCCCGTTGAGGCCGTGATAGACCATCAGCCCGTCGACGTCGTCGACCTGCTGCACGGTCATCTTCCAGCCTTCGAAATGGGTGATGGAGTCGCCCGGCGAAAACCGCACGCGGGTCAGGGGCGCATTCCGTAGCGCGTACTGGCGGGTTTCGCCAGTGGCCGGGTAAAGCACGGTCAGCAAGCGGCCGTCCTGTGCCAGAACGGTGCCTAAACCAAGCTCTGCTTCGCTGTCACTGATCCAGCGTTGCCCCGGTTGATACTGCTGCGCCATGCTGCCTGACTCCCACCTTGAAAAAGCGGGCTATCTTAACGGAATGCGACCCTGAGGCCAAAGAAATACTGGGGTAGGAGCTGCCGCAGGCTGCGATCTTTTGATCTGTGGGAACACTTCGGTTTTGCGTTGTCCCATAAGAGATCGCAGCCTTCGGCAGCTCCAACAGGTGCCAAGCGCATCACAAGTTTGCGACAGGCGGCTCAAGGCGCCTGCACCCCAGCCGATAGCCTGCAGACAGGAGACCTTTATATGTTGCCACCGATGCTCCCCTTGAGCGCCGTGCCGATCACTTCCCAGCAGGATCCGATCCGCCAGCGGCCGGACATCCCGCCAGTGGTGCCGGTGCAGGAAAGCTCCAACGAAAGCACGATCGATCTGCAGAAGCGTGATCCGGAAGAGGATCGTCTGCTGGCGCGCGAAGAACAGCGTCGTCAGCAGGAACGTGACCGCCGACGCCGCGAGGCGGATGAGGATCCTGAAGAGCATCTGGCCGTGCCGGGTACCGAGTTGAACGCCGACAACACCGTGCCAGTGGTGCCGTTGATAGATGATCAGCCGCGTCAGGGGCTGTGGGTCGATATCGAGATTTGAGCAGTGACTGGTCAGCGCCTGCGCCAAGCGGCATGATTGGCGCAATCCTGTCGGTGACGGCAGCTGTGATCTCTTCTGCGATGTGCCGGACGCCATGAGCCAAGACGACAAACTGATCGACCTCAGCACTGAACGCGCCAAGCGTGTGCATGACCTCAACGAAAAGCGCCTGAACGAAGTGCGTCAGGCTTTCGAGCAGGCGATGCCGTTGGGAAAAGCCAAGAAAAAGTCGAAGAACAAGCCGAAAAAGCGTTGATCTCCCGCTGCATTGGTTGATGCAGATCAGTTATTTCCCCTCCTTTATTTCCCTTCGTTGCGGATATTGATCCTGGTCAATATGTGCGCCTGTGTGTTTGTTAATTTGAGTCCATCGCAGCAAAGCAAAGCAGGGCCGGGAGGTCAGTCATGTTTTTCGATAACGTGGTGTTTGCCGGGGTTCTCACGGTGGGGCTTATGGTGCTGTTTTTTGCAGGGTTTGGATTTTTTATCTGGAAGGATGCGCATAAGCGGCGCAAGTGAGTTCTTCTGGATTTGATGGGCACGCAAGGCATTTTGGGGCGACTTCGGTTGCCCCTTTTTTTTGTGCCTTGGCGGCCTTGGCGGCCTCTGGGCCGACCAGATTCTTGGGGTTTTGGGTGAATATCCGTTGCTTCGGGTGTGGCGGCTGGCGGTTTCGCCCTTACGGCGAGTCACTTTTTCAGACGCCAAAAAGTAACCAAAACGCTAGCTCCTGCGTTCGGCCCTCGCAGGCTCGGGTCCCTTCGCTCCGGGACTGATCCGGGCGCAGCGGCTCCGGTTTGCTTCGCTGCACCTCCTTCCGCTGTGTCTGGCTGCGCCAGACGGCCGCTGCGCTCCCACGCCCGGATCAATCCCTCCGCTCAGCCTTCCGACGTCGCCTGTGAATCAAGATCAAAAGCGGTACTCGAGCTTGCGCTCATTGTTTTGAGTGGTGAAAAGCGTGTGATCTGCTTCGGATCTGTGTTGGATTCGCCCCTCACCCCAGCCCTCTCCCCGAGGAGAGGGAGCTGATTTGTGTGCTTTTCAAATCCTGAGTTCAACTCGGACTTTCACATCGACGTAACTCGCTCAAACACCTCGGTCAGTTCCCTCTCCCTCCGGGAGAGGGCTAGGGTGAGGGGCTCTTGATCTGGCTTTTGCTTTGGCTTTTGATCTTTTGCCCCTTCGGCATACTTCTTAGCCCCAATAACAAAAAAGGCGTGATCCTCACGAATCACGCCTTTTCCAATCAACAGCTAACGATCAACTACCCAAAGCCTTCGAAGCCAACCAGAACAACCCGGCCGACAGCGCCACGGTCGCCGGCAGGGTCAACACCCAGGCCAGCAGAATAGTCTTCACCGTGCCACCCTGCAGGCCGCTCTTGTTGGCAACCATGGTCCCGGCCACACCCGAAGACAACACGTGAGTGGTCGACACTGGCAGGCTGAAGATGTTGGCCATGCCGATCAAACTGGCTGTGGTGATCTGCGCCGACATGCCCTGCGAATAGGTCATGCCTTGCTTGCCGATCTTCTCGCCGATGGTCAGCACCACACGCTTCCAGCCGACCATGGTGCCCAGGCCCAGTGCCAGGGCGACCGCCAGAATCACCCAGAACGGGGCGTATTCAGTGGTGGTGGTCAGATCTTTGCGCAGCTTGTCGAGGTCAGCCTTTTCACGGGCTTCGAGGCCTGGCAGCTTGCCGACTTTCTTCGCCGTGTCGTCCAGACAGAGCAGGTAGCGACGCACTTCGATGCGGCTGTCCGACGACAGCGAATGGTAGTCCGCTATACCTTTAAGGGTGTGCAGCAGGGCGGTGATGGTCGGTTCGGTCTGCTGCGGGTTGCAGCGGAATTTTTCCGGCAGGTCGCCTTCCACGCTCTTGCCCAGGGCCAGGAACTCACCCAGCGAATCGGCGTTGCGCTGGTAGAACTGGCTCAGGTGCAGGGTCGCGTCGCGGGTGCGTTCGATCTGGTAGGTGGTGCTGTTCAGATCGAGTACGAACTGCGCCGGGACGATACCGATCAGCACCAGCATGATCAGGCCGATGCCTTTCTGGCCATCGTTGGAACCGTGCACGAAGCTCACGGCCATGGCCGAGATCACCAGGACCAGGCGGTTCCATCCAGAACGGCGGGTGTTTTTTGTCGTCGATCTTGCGGCGCTGTTCCGGCGTCTTGTGCATCTTCGACAGCGGGCGCCACCATTTCAGGCCGATCAGCACCAGCGCGGCGATGAGGAAGCCGGCCATCGGCGAGAACACCAGCGAGGCGCCGATGTCGATCGCTTTCTGCCAGTTCACGCCATCTCTCAACGGAATGTCGTTGATCAGTGCGTTGGCCAGGCCGACACCGAGGATCGAGCCGATCAGGGTGTGCGAGCTGGAAGCCGGGATACCGAAGTACCAGGTGCCCAGGTTCCAGGCGATTGCCGCGGCGAGCAACGAGAACACCATCGCCAGGCCATGGCCGGTGTTCACATTGATCAGCAGCTCAACCGGCAGCAAGTGGACGATGGCATACGCCACGCCAACGCCGCCCAGCAGCACGCCGAGGAAATTGAACACACCGGAAAAGAACACCGCCAGGTGTGGCGGCATGGCTTTGGTGTAGATAACAGTGGCTACCGCGTTAGCGGTGTCATGAAATCCATTGATGAACTCGAAGGCGAGGACAAACGTCAGGGCGAGCAAGAGGCTCACAAGCACCCAAGCATCCAGTCCGCTGAATAAATCGATCATGAAGGTTTTCTGACCCGGTCGTAAGGGGGCGCGATTATGCCAGAAAAGACAGGAAATCGATGCCCCGTCTGCTCACTGGTCACACCCTTCTTCGATTTAATTTGTTGCAGGGCGTGAAAACCAGGCAGCACGCAGGGTTTTCCAACTATTTGATTTTATTGAATAAAGAAGATTTTTAAGCCAATTTTTCTGATATCTCAAAGGCTCAAACGCTTGTCTGAAATATCTCTGAATCCTGTGGGACGCTCGTTCATAAGCCGCAGAACAGCGATGCAGCCGCTGCCCGCGGATAGCGGGCGCGCGAGGTGTCGTCTTCCACCGTGCTGTGGCTCAGGCGGACGTCGACTTTCGAATGCTCAACCGCCGTGGCTCATGGCTCTTCGGCTTTGAGTTCCTTTTCGATCTTTTCGATTTCCTGCTTGAACACCTGATCCTGAACGGTAGGGCGCTTGCGCCATGCCTTGCGTTCCGGTTCCGGCTGCGCGGCGTAGGTGGTGACTTCCCCGCCGTAAACTTCCTTGTAACGTTGTTCCTGGCGCTCTAGTTCCGCGCGCAGTTCGTCTTTTGTCACGGTGCTACCTGTATGAGTTGAATTGAATATCCGGTGAAACACACTGCAACGAGTCAATTGAGCGAACCCGCCAGTCATCCACAGCCCGATCGGGCGGAGACATTGCAGAGGCGATCAAGACTTCCGTGTTACAGGCGGCTACGGCACCAGATAAAAACTGACGCAGCATCAGTTTCCTGTTTCAGCGAGCGCTGGCGTTGCATGTGTGATGGGCGCCGGGCGCTGGCCGGAGCTGAGACGAAGGACCTCGTTTCAGCAAGTCGAGGGCTTTTGATTAAAGCGCCGCGACTAGGGTGCATTATAGCGGCCGATTCGGGAATGACTATCTTTGCCAAGTTAAAAACGGTTCTGAATGTGTGATGGTTTTGTTGCTGGCAACTTTTGCCGCTAGTTAAGTGTAAAGACAGCGTTATAGAACCGGCGTTCTGTTTTTGGCGTCATTAACTAGAACAACTAAGTTGCGAGCAGAATCGCTAAAGCTGCCTCTAGCATGAAGAAGAGGGCGAGGGGGCTGGATTGCGATTATCGGTCGGCGGTTCGATAATCGCCCAATGTTGGCGCCCCGGTGCTTGTGCATCGCGCGGCGAGCCGTTTGACTAGGCATCGATGCGTGCCGGACAAGGACAAGAAATGAACGATCAAATGCGCAACTCCTTCACCTCGGTGGCGCCGCCCATCGTCGCCTCGCCGGCCAAGCGCATTCAGGCGCTGACCGGTGATCCGGATTTCATGACGTCCCTGGCCCGCGGTCTGGCGGTGGTGCAAGCGTTTCAGGAACGCAAACGCCACCTGACTATCGCGCAGATCAGTCATCGCACGGAAATCCCCCGCGCCGCCGTGCGCCGTTGCCTGCACACGCTGATCAAGCTCGGCTACGCCACCACCGACGGCCGCACCTATTCGCTGCTGCCGAAAGTGCTGACCCTCGGCCACGCCTATCTGTCCTCGACACCGCTGGCCGTCTCCGCCCAACCGTATCTGGATCGCATGAGCGAGCAACTGCACGAGGCCTGCAACATGGCGACGCTGGAGGGCGATGACATTCTCTATATCGCGCGTTCGGCGACCACTCAGCGATTGATCTCGGTCGACCTTTCCGTCGGAGGACGGCTGCCGGCGTATTGCACGTCGATGGGGCGCATTCTGTTGGCCGCGCTGGACGACACCTCCCTGGGCGAATACCTCGACCACGCCGAACTGGTGGCCAAGACCAGCCGCACCATTCATACCCCCGACGCGTTGCTCGAATGTTTGCAGCAGGTGCGGCAGCAGGGCTGGTGCATTGTCGATCAGGAACTGGAACAGGGGCTGCGCTCGATCGCCGTGCCGGTGTACGACGCCTCGGGGCAAGTGGTCGCCGCGCTCAATGTCAGCACCCACGCCGGGCGGGTCAGCCGCGCCGAGCTGGAGCAGCGCTTCTTGCCCGGCCTGCTCAGCGCCAGCCGCGACCTCAGCGCGCAGTTGTTCGCCTGAGGAAGCTGTTCGATAAACGCACAGTGTTGCGTTTATCGAATTGACGCTAAAACCCTCGGATCATTAATGTCGCGGCAGCGTCATCCGGCGCTGATGTGAATGAGCTCGCCGGACTGTCGACCCCATAATAATGACAAGAGGCAACTCACCATGCGCTCGCTCCCCCACTGTCTGTATCCCACCCGTTGTTGCCGGGTTCACCGCAACGCCTGATTGCAACCTTCTATTCTTGTGACCGTGCCGTGCTTTGGCCGGCCGCCGTTCGACTGCGTTTTCGCGTGGAATAAAAATAATGAACCAGCCTCAGTCCGCTGTGGGTAACTGCCTCGATGTGCAGACCTTCATCAACGCCCAACCGATCTCGCGCTATCAGTGGCGAGTGGTGATTTTGTGTTTCCTGATCGTATTTCTCGACGGCCTCGACACCGCCGCTATGGGCTTCATCGCCCCGGCGCTGTCGCAAGACTGGGGCATCGACCGCGCCAGCCTCGGCCCGGTAATGAGTGCCGCGCTGATCGGCATGGTCTTCGGTGCACTCGGCTCCGGCCCTCTGGCTGACCGCTTCGGGCGCAAAGTCGTCCTCGTCGGTGCGGTGATTCTGTTCGGCGGCTTCAGCCTGGCCTCGGCGTACAGCACCAACGTCGAACAATTGCTGGTGTTGCGCTTCCTCACCGGCCTCGGTCTCGGCGCAGGGATGCCCAACGCCACAACGCTGCTCTCGGAATACACCCCGGAGCGCAAGAAGTCGCTGCTGGTGACCAGCATGTTCTGCGGCTTCAACCTCGGCATGGCCGGCGGCGGTTTCATCTCGGCAAAACTGATCCCGGCCTTCGGCTGGCACGCGTTGCTGATGATCGGCGGGATCCTGCCACTGATCCTCGCGGTAGTGCTGCTGTTCTGGCTGCCGGAATCGGCGCGCTACCTGGTGGTGCGCAACCGTGGCACCGACAAAGTACGCAAGACCCTCGCGCCGATCGACCCGGTTACCGTCGCCCAGGCTGCGAGCTTCAGCGTGCCGGAACAGAAGACCGTGAAAGCGCGTAATGTCTTTGCGGTGATCTTCTCCGGCACGTACAGCACCGGCACGCTGCTGTTGTGGCTGACCTATTTCATGGGCCTGGTGATTGTGTACCTGCTGACCAGTTGGCTGCCGACGCTGATGCGCGACAGCGGCGCGAGCATGGAGCAGGCCGCGTTCATCGGTGCGTTGTTCCAGTTTGGCGGCGTGTTGAGCGCGGTCGGGGTGGGCTGGGCGATGGATCGCTTCAATCCGCACAAGGTCATCGGCATTTTCTACCTGCTGGCCGGGGTGTTTGCCTACGCCGTGGGGCAGAGCCTGGGCAACATCACCTTGCTGGCGACGCTGGTGCTGGTGGCAGGCATGTGCGTCAACGGCGCGCAATCGGCGATGCCGTCATTGGCCGCGCGCTTCTACCCGACTCAAGGTCGCGCGACCGGGGTGTCGTGGATGCTCGGCATCGGCCGTTTTGGCGCGATTCTCGGCGCATGGATGGGCGCAACCTTGCTCGGCCTGGGCTGGAATTTCGAGCAGGTGCTGACCGCGCTGGTGATCCCGGCCGGTTTGGCGACGGCGGCGGTGCTGATCAAGGGCATGGTCAGTCATGCGGATGCGACATGAGGCAGACCCATGATCGTTCCCACGCTCCGCGTGGGAATGCCTCAACGGACGCTCTGCGTTCGGCTGTACAGGGACGCGGAGCGTCCCGGGCTGCATTCCCACGCGGAGCGTGGGAACGATCATTAGGGAAGCAACAATCCGTTCGATAAACGAACACTCAGTCGATTATCGGATTGTTTGGCGAATTTCCCGAGCTTAATCTTCAGTGACTCCGGCGCTGAACCTCGCGCCTTTTTATCACTGGCGATTCCTTACAAGAACAGGAGCCCGCTCCATGGCTGAGATCCTTTCGCTGCACGACGCGGTGAAGCAATTCGTCAACGACGGCGATACCGTCGCCCTCGAAGGCTTCACTCACCTGATCCCTACGGCAGCGGGTCATGAAATCATTCGTCAAGGCAAGAAAGATCTGACGCTGGTGCGGATGACGCCTGACCTGATCTACGACCAACTGATCGGCGCCGGTTGCGCGCGCAAACTGATTTTCTCCTGGGGCGGCAACCCGGGTGTTGGTTCGCTGCACCGTTTGCGTGACGCGGTCGAAAAGCAGTGGCCGCACGCGCTGGAAATTGAAGAACACAGCCACGCCGACCTCGCCAACGCCTACGTCGCCGGCGCGTCCGGCCTGCCGTTCGCGGTCCTGCGTGCCTACGCCGGCTCCGACCTGCCGAAGGTCAATCCGCTGATCAAAACCGTGACCTGCCCGTTCACCGGCGAAGTGTTGGCGGCAGTGCCATCGGTACGCCCGGACGTCACCGTGATTCACGCGCAGAAAGCCGACCGCAAAGGCAACGTGTTGCTCTGGGGCATTCTCGGTGTGCAGAAAGAAGCCGCGCTGGCGGCCAAGCGTTGCATCGTCACCGTGGAAGAAATCGTCGACGATCTCAATGCACCGATGAACGCTTGCGTACTGCCGACCTGGGCCTTGAGCGCGGTCTGCCATGTGCCGGGCGGCGCGCATCCGTCCTACGCCCACGGTTACACCGAGCGTGACAATCGTTTCTATCAGGCGTGGGACCCGATCGCTCGCGACCGTGAGACGTTTACCGCGTGGATCAACGAATACATCCATGGCTGCGCTGACTTCAGCGAATTCCAGGCCAAATTGGCCGCTGCTTCGGAGGCCAAGTAATGACTTACACCACCAATGAAATGATGACCGTCGCGGCGGCCCGGCGCCTGAAGAACGGCTCGGTATGCTTCGTCGGCATCGGCCTGCCATCGAAAGCCGCCAACCTCGCGCGTCTGACATCATCGCCGGACGTGGTGCTGATTTACGAATCCGGCCCGATTGGCGCCAAGCCGAGCGTGCTGCCGCTGTCGATCGGTGACGGCGAGCTGGCCGAGACCGCCGACACCGTGGTGCCGACCGGTGAGATTTTTCGCTACTGGTTGCAGGGCGGGCGCATCGACGTCGGTTTTCTCGGCGCCGCGCAGGTCGACCGTTTCGGCAACATCAACACCACCGTGGTCGGCGACTACCACGCGCCGAAAGTGCGCCTGCCGGGTGCCGGTGGCGCGCCGGAGATCGCCGGTTCGGCGAAAAGCGTGCTGATCATCCTTAAACAGTCGGCGCGTTCGTTTGTCGACAAGCTCGACTTCATCACCTCGGTCGGTCACGGCGAAGGTGGCGATTCGCGTAAACGGCTGGGCCTGCCGGGTGCCGGGCCGGTGGGCATCATCACCGACCTGTGCATCATGGAACCGGAGGAGGGTACCCGCGAATTCGTGGTCACCGCGCTGCATCCGGGCGTGACCCGCGAGCAAGTGGTCGCCGCCACCGGTTGGGCGATCCGTTTTGCCGACTCCATTGAAACCACCGCTGAGCCGACCGAAGTCGAGCTGACCGCGCTGCGTGATCTTGAAGCGCGCACCGCCGCCGCCCACGGTCAGGCACCGGGAGAAGCATGATGCGTGACGTGTATATCTGCGACGCGATTCGCACCCCCATCGGCCGTTTCGGCGGCGGACTGTCCACCGTGCGCGCCGATGACCTCGCCGCCGTGCCGATCAAGGCTCTGATGGAGCGCAATCCATCGGTGGACTGGAATGCCGTCGATGAGGTGTTCCTCGGCTGCGCCAACCAGGCCGGCGAGGACAACCGCAACGTTGCGCGCATGGCGCTGCTGCTGGCGGGTCTGCCGGACAGCGTGCCCGGCGTTACGCTCAATCGCCTCTGCGCTTCGGGCATGGACGCGATCGGTACTGCATTCCGTGCGATTGCCAGCGGCGAGATGGAGCTGGCGATTGCCGGCGGCGTCGAGTCGATGTCCCGCGCGCCATTCGTGATGGGCAAGGCCGACGCGGCGTTCTCGCGCAACATGAAACTGGAAGACACCACCATCGGCTGGCGCTTCGTCAACCCGCTGATGAAAGCGCAGTACGGCGTCGATGCCATGCCGCAAACTGCTGACAACGTTGCCGACGACTACAAGGTTTCGCGCGAAGATCAGGACGCCTTTGCTCTGCGCAGTCAGCAACGTACCGCCGCCGCTCAAGCCGCCGGATACTTCGCTGAAGAAATCGTCGAAGTGCGCATCGCCCACAAAAAGGGCGAAACCGTGGTCAGCCAGGACGAACATCCGCGCGCCGATACCACGATTGAAGCGTTGGCCAAACTGAAACCGGTCAACGGCGCGGACAAAACCGTCACCGCCGGTAATGCCTCCGGGGTTAACGATGGTGCTGCTGCGCTGATTCTGGCTTCGGCCGAAGCGGTGAAAAAACACGGCCTGACCGCCCGCGCAAAAGTGCTCGGCATGGCCAGCGCCGGCGTTGCACCACGGGTGATGGGCATCGGCCCGGTGCCGGCGGTGCGCAAACTGACCGAGCGCCTCGGCGTGGCGGTCAGCGATTTCGACGTGATCGAACTCAACGAAGCGTTTGCCAGCCAGGGTCTGGCGGTACTGCGTGAACTGGGGCTGGCGGATGACGCGCCGCAGGTCAACCCGAATGGCGGCGCGATTGCCCTCGGTCATCCGTTGGGTATGAGCGGTGCGCGGCTGGTGCTGACCGCCCTGCATCATCTGGAAAAGACTGGCGGCAAGAAAGGTCTGGCGACCATGTGCGTCGGTGTTGGCCAAGGTCTGGCCCTGGCCATCGAACGTGTCTGACGCGCTGCGGCACTTACAAGAACTGAGGAAAGCGAAATGACTGACAAGCCTGGTTACCGTCGCCCACAGGCAGGCACTCAGCCTGACTACCTGCACCCGACGTATCAATCCACCAACCTGCGCTCGCCGTCCAAGCCGTTGGTGCACCTGCCGCACTCGCTGTCGGAAATCACCGGGCCGACCATCGGCGCCGAACACATTGCCGAGAAGGACAATGACCTGACCGCGCAGCACGACGGCGAGCCGCTGGGCGAGCGCATCATCATTCACGGCCGCGTGCTCGACGAAGACGGCCTGCCGGTGCCGGGGATTCTGGTGGAGATCTGGCAGGCCAACGCCGCCGGCCGCTACAACCATGCCCGTGACCTGCACGACGCGCCGCTGGACCCGAACTTCACCGGCACCGGCCGCACCGTCACCGATGCCGATGGCTGGTACCAGTTCCAGACCATCAAGCCCGGCGCCTATCCGTGGGGCAACCACCACAACGCCTGGCGCCCGGCGCACATCCACTTTTCCCTGTTCGGGCCGAGCATCCTCACCCGACTGGTCACGCAAATGTATTTTCCCGGCGACCCGTTGCTGGCGTATGACCCGATCTACAACTGCGTGCCGGACACTTCGGCCAAGGAACGCCTGATCGCTGCTTTCGATCTGGAAAAAACCATTCCGTCCTACGCCCTCGGTTACCGCTGGGACATCGTGCTGCGCGGCCGTGAAGCCACGCCGATGGAGAAATAAGATGACGCTCTATGCGACCACGTCCCACACCGTCGGGCCGTATTACCACATCGGCCTGACCTGGCTGAACCGCGAAACCCTGGCCAACGAGCTGACCCTCGGCGAGCGCGTGGCAATCACCGGCCAAGTGGTGGATGGCAATGGCGATGTCGTCAACGACGCCATGCTCGAAGTCTGGCAGGCCAACGCCGCCGGCAAGTACGACCACCCGGAAGATCAGCAGGACAAACCGCTCGACCCGAACTTTGAAGGCTTCGGCCGGGTGCCGGTGGACGCCGAAGGGCGCTTCCGTTTCACCACGATCAAACCGGGCACGGTGCCGGGGTTGAAAGGCTCGACCCAGGCGCCGCATCTGGTGGTGCTGGTGTTTGCCCGAGGGTTGGTGAAGCACTTGCTGACGCGGATCTACTTTGAAGGCGAGCCGGCCAACGTTGATGATCCGTTGCTTGAGTGCGTGCCGGCTGAACGCCGCGCGACCTTGCTGGCGAAGAAGGATGAATCGGGTGTTTACCAGTGGAATGTGATCCTGCAGGGCACTGATGCCGAGACGGTGTTCTTCGATTATTGAACACTCCATCGGTGGTCAGCGATCAACTGTGGCGAGGGGATTTATCCCCGTTCGAGTGCGAAGCGCTCGCAAATCAGATACACGCGATTTACCTGAAATAACGCGCTGAATGGTTTTGGGGCCGCTTCGCTGCCCAACGGGGATAAATCCCCTCGCCACAAAGGCTGATCCAGACTTGAGTGATGATCCGATGTGGAACGGGACTGTTGCAAAGTGTGTCTAGACTGTGACTGTCCCTATCGAGTGAAAAAACAATGACAACCACCACCTCCCACTACACCGGCGAAGAGCGCAGCAAGCGCATCTTCGCCATCGTCGGCGCTTCCTCCGGCAACCTCGTAGAGTGGTTCGATTTCTACGTCTACGCCTTCTGCGCGATCTATTTCGCCCCGGCGTTTTTCCCCTCCGATAACCCCACCGTGCAACTGGTCAACACCGCTGGCGTGTTCGCCGCCGGGTTCCTGATGCGGCCGATTGGTGGCTGGATTTTCGGCCGGGTCGCTGACAAGCACGGGCGCAAGAACTCGATGCTCATCTCGATTCTGATGATGTGCTTCGGCTCGCTGCTGATTGCCTGCCTGCCGACCTACAAGGACATCGGCGTCTGGGCACCAGTGCTGTTGCTGTTCGCGCGTTTGCTGCAAGGTCTGTCGGTGGGCGGCGAGTACGGCACCACCGCGACCTATATGAGCGAAGTTGCGCTCAAGGGCCAGCGCGGTTTCTTCGCCTCGTTCCAGTACGTGACGCTGATTGGCGGACAACTGCTGGCGGTGTCGCTGGTGGTGGTGCTGCAACAGTTCCTCACTGAAGAAGACCTGCGTGCCTACGGCTGGCGGATTCCGTTCGTGGTCGGTGCGGTGGCGGCGCTGATTTCGCTGTTCCTGCGTCGTTCGCTGAAGGAAACCACCAACAAGGAAACCCGCGCGCACAAAGACGCCGGCAGCATCACTGCACTGTTTCGCGATCACAAAGCGGCGTTCATCACCGTCCTCGGCTACACGGCTGGCGGCTCGCTGATTTTCTACACCTTCACCACCTACATGCAGAAATACCTGGTCAACACCGCCGGGATGCACGCCAAGACCGCCAGCTACATCATGACCGGCGCGCTGTTCCTGTATATGTGCATGCAGCCGTTGTTCGGCATGCTCGCCGACAAGATCGGCCGGCGTAACTCGATGCTTTGGTTCGGCGCCCTCGGCACGCTCTTCACCGTGCCGATTCTGCTCAGCCTGAAAAGCGTTAGCAGCCCGTTTCTCGCGTTCGTGTTGATCACCCTGGCGCTGGCGATTGTCAGTTTCTACACCTCGATCAGCGGTCTGGTCAAAGCCGAGATGTTCCCGCCGGAAGTGCGTGCCCTCGGTGTCGGCCTGGCTTACGCGGTGGCGAATGCAATCTTCGGTGGTTCGGCAGAGTTTGTGGCCCTGAGCCTCAAGGCTGGCGGCATGGAAAACGCCTTCTACTGGTACGTCACGGCGATGATGGCGGTGGCTTTCCTGTTCAGTCTGCGTCTGCCCAAGCAGGCGAAGTATCTGCACCACGATCTGTAAACCCATGTGCGCGGGCTGCGAGGCCTGCGCCGGCAAGGACTGTTTATGACTCAGCGACCGGGCAATCAATTGTTCGATGCCTACTTCACCGCCCGCGATATGCGCGAAGTGTTCTGCGATCAGGGCCGGGTGCAGGCGATGCTCGATTTCGAAGCGGCGCTGGCCCGGGCCGAGGCGCGGGTCGGGCTGATTCCTTCATCGGCCGTGGCACCGATTGCCGCAGCGTGCGACGCCGGCCTGTTTGACTTCGCGGCGCTGGGCGAGGCGATTGCCACGGCCGGCAATTCGGCGATTCCACTGGTCAAGGCCTTGGGCAAGCAGATCGCTTCGAGCGATGCCGAAGCCGAGCGCTATGTGCATCTGGGCGCGACCAGTCAGGACGTGATGGATTCCGGGCTGGTCCTGCAATTACGCCAGGCGCTGGCGCTGATCGAAGACCAATTGGCGCAACTGGCCGACTCGCTGGCCGCTCAGGCACAACGTTTCGCTACCACGCCACTGGCCGGGCGCACCTGGCTGCAACATGCCACGCCAGTGACCCTCGGTATGAAAATCGCTGGATGGCTCGGCGCCGTCACGCGCAGCCGTCAGCGTCTACAGGAGCTGAAACCGCGTCTGCTGGTGCTGCAATTCGGTGGCGCCTCCGGCACGCTCGCGGCGCTGGGTGAACAGGCGTTGCCGATCGCCAAAGCATTGGCCGAAGAGCTGCAACTGACCCTGCCCGAGCAACCGTGGCATACCCAGCGTGATCGCATCGTCGAGTTCGGCGCGGTGCTTGGCCTGATCGCCGGCAGCCTCGGCAAATTCGGCCGCGACATCAGCCTGTTGATGCAGACCGAAGCAGCGGAAGTATTCGAGCCTGCGGCACCGGGCAAAGGCGGGTCGTCGACCATGCCGCACAAACGCAACCCGGTCGGCGCGGCGGTGCTGATCGGCGCGGCCACGCGGGTGCCGGGGCTGGTATCGACGCTGTTCAGCGCGATGCCGCAGGAGCACGAACGCAGCCTCGGTTTGTGGCACGCCGAATGGGAAACCCTGCCGGAGATCTGCTGTCTGGTGTCCGGTTCGCTGCAACAGGCGCGCTTGCTGGCCGACGGTCTGGAAGTCGACGCGGCGCGCATGGCTCGCAACCTCGAATTGACCCAAGGCCTGGTGCTGGCCGAAGCGGTGAGCATCGTCCTCGCCCAACGCGTCGGCCGCGACACCGCGCATCACCTGCTCGAACAATGCTGCAAACGTGCAGTGGCCGAGCAACGGCATTTGCGTGCGGTGCTCGCTGACGAGCCGCAAGTCACCGCCGAACTCAGTGGCGCTGAACTCGATGATCTTCTGAACCCCGCGCATTACCTTGGCCAGGCGCGAGTCTGGGTCGAGCGCGCGGTGGCTGAACACAACGCTTTGACTGTCTGAAGGAGAGGGCTGTGGCTTTCGTTCAACTCGCCGATGGCGAACTGCACTATGAAATTGAGGGCCCGGCGGAGGCGCCGGTACTGGTGCTGTCCAACTCGCTGGGCACCGACCTGCACATGTGGGACGCGCAAATGCCGGCGTTCACCGAGCATTTCCGCGTGCTGCGTTTCGACACGCGCGGCCATGGGCAATCGCTGGTCACCGAGGGGCCGTACAGCATCGAACAACTCGGTCGCGACGTGCTCGGTCTGCTCGATGCGCTGCATATCGAGCGCGCGCATTTCTGCGGGCTGTCGATGGGCGAGCTGATCGGTCAGTGGCTGGGGATCAACGCAGGCCATCGTCTGCACAAACTGATCGTGTGCAACACCGCAGCGAAAATCGGCGATCCGTCGGTGTGGAATCCGCGCATCGAAACCGTGTTGCGCGACGGCCCGGCGGCGATGGTCGCGCTGCGTGATGCCTCGATTGCGCGCTGGTTTACCCCGGACTTTTCCGCAGCGCATCCCGAGGCGGCGAAGAAGATTACCGACATGCTTGCCGCAACCAATCCACAAGGCTATGCGGCCAACTGCGCGGCCGTGCGCGATGCCGATTTCCGTGAACAACTGACTTCGATCAGCGTGCCGTTGCTGGTGATTGCCGGCAGCGAAGATGCGGTGACGCCGCCGTCCGGCGGGCACTTCATTCGCGACCACGTGCGCGGTGCCGAGTACGCCGAGTTCCATGCGGCGCATTTGTCCAACGTGCAGGCCGGTGCCGCTTTCAGCGACCGTGTGCTGGCGTTTTTGCAGGCTCAGTGAGGAAGAATTTGTGGACGAGAAACAACGTTACGACGAAGGCATGCAAGTCCGCCGCGCGGTGCTGGGCGATGCCCACGTCGATCGCAGCCTGACCACGCTGACCGAGTTCAACTCGGAATTCCAGGAGATGATCACCCGCCACGCCTGGGGCGACATCTGGACCCGCCCGGGCCTGCCCCGTCATACCCGCAGCCTGATCACCATCGCCATGCTGATCGGCATGAACCGCGAGGGCGAACTGAAACTGCACCTGCGCGCGGCGGCCAACAACGGCGTCAGCCGCGGCGAGATCAAGGAAGTGATCATGCAGAGCGCGATCTACTGCGGCATCCCGGCGGCGAATGCGACGTTTCATCTGGCTGAATCGGTGTGGGATGAACTCGGGGTTGAATCCCGCGAGTGAGGTTGTTGCCACTGACGCCTTCGCGAGCAGGCTCGCTCCCACATTGGAATGCATATCCCTGTGGGAGCGAGCCTGCTCGCGAAGGCCATTTCATATTCGACAGAGATGTCGACTGAAGCTGCGCTTTCGCGAGCAGGCTCGCTCCCACAGTGGGGCATGTGTGGTTAGAGCAGGCTGATCGGGTAGCTGACGATCAGGCGATTTTCATCGAACTCGTTGTTGCTGAAGTCGCGGCGCATGGTCGAGTTGCGCCATCTGACGTTCAAATCCTTCAACGTGCCGCTCTGCACCATGTAACCCAGTTCCGATTCGCGACCCCATTCCTTGCCGTCGGTGATCGTCCCGGTGTGCACGTTGTCGCCGCTGATGTAGCGGTTCATCAGGGTCAGGCCGGGGATGCCCATGGCGGCGAAGTTGTAGTCGTGGCGCAGCTGCCAGGAGCGTTCCTGAGCGTTGTCATAACTGGCGTTGTAGCTGTCGTTGGCCAAGGTGCCGCCGCTGGTGCCGTTGACGCGCATCCACGCGCTGTCGCCGGTGAGTTTCTGCAGGCCGAGGTAGAACGTGTTGCCGCCGTACTTGGCCGAAAACATCCCGTACCAGGTCTTGTTGTCCAGATCGCCGGCACGCGCGCTGCCATCTTCCTTGCCGTAGAAAAAGCCGAGGTTGGCGCCCAGCGTCCAGTCGCCGAGCGGCTGGCTGTGCAGCACGTTGAGGTACTGCTGGCTGTAGATGTCCTTGAGCTGCGCGTTCCACAGGCCGATCTGTGTGCGCTTGTCGTTGAACAGGTATTCGCCGCCCTGGAAGTTGAAACGATCAGAGGTGAACGCGGCTTTGCCGGTCATCGACATGTCGCTCATGCTGCTGTCGTCGCGCGGGCTGTTCGCGCGGAACTGGCCGCCATAAAGGGTCAGGCCAGCGATTTCCTTCGAAGTGATCTGACCGCCACGGAAGGTTTGCGGCAGCGAGCGACCGTCGTCCGAACGCAGAATCGGCAGCACCGGCATCCACTCACCGACCTTGACCTCGGTCTGGGACAACTTCGCTTTGAACGCGACGTTGGTGCGGCCGAAGTTGTCCGCCGGGCGCCCGTCATGGTCCAGCGGCAACAACTGCGTACCGCCCGTGCCTTTACCGCCATCGAGCTTGATCGAATACAGCCCGAGTACGTCCATGCCGAAACCGACGGTGCCTTGGGTGAAGCCGGATTTGGCGTCGAAAATGAAGCTCTGTGTCCACTCTTCAGCCTTGCCTTGGGCCTTGGTCGGGTTGGTGAAGTTGCGGTTGATATAGAAGTTGCGCAGGTTGAGGTTGACCTTGGCGCCTTCAACGAAGCCGCCTTCTTCGGCGCTGGCTGGCAGGGCCAGACCGGCGATGGCCAGGGCGATCACAGCGGGCAATGCGTAGGGCACAGGGAAAACTGTCATGGACTTGGGTCTCTCTTGTTTTTTTAGGGCGAACGGCTGCGCTGTCGCGGCGGATGCGGCGCAGGCAACGTGATGCAGGTCTGAGGTGGAACGGTGGCGGTCAGCCGGGCGGGGCAGGGCGCTGGAGCATGGTGTCGGACCTTGTTGTTATTGGTTTTCTGAGGCGAATGGTGAAGGGCCTGTGTGTTCGGGTTCAATTGCTGAAAGCGGGTTTTGGGCGGTTATCGAACGCAAGATTCAGCCGGTTTTTGGGTGAATGTGAGGGCCTCATCGCTGGCAAGCCAGCTCCCACAGATTTTTGCATCGCTCACTAATTTGGGTACACCACAGAACATTGTGGGAGCTGGCTTGCCAGCGATGAGGCCAGACAAGACAACGCAGTTTTATGGCAGGCAACAAAAAGCCCACCAATAAGGTGGGCTTGATGTAGTCAGCCGATGATCAGAACAGCTTCATCTTCGGCGCTTCTTCTTTCAGCGCTTCGTTCTGCGCGGTCTGCGCATTCCAGCCACCACCCAGTGCCTTGTACAGGTTGACCGCACTGGTCAACTGCGCGAGGCGGTCGGTGATCAGCGCTTGTTGTGCGCTGAACAACTGACGCTGGGCATCGAGGAAGGTCAGGTTGCTGTCGACGCCGATGCGGTAGCGACGTTCGGCCAGGCGGTAGTAATCCTGGTTGGCCTGCACGAAGTCACGCTGCGCTTGCAGCTGCTCGGTGTAGGTCTGGCGAGCGGCGAGGCCGTCGGCGACTTCCTGGAAGGCCGTTTGAATCGACTTCTCGTAGTTCGCCACGCCAATGTCCTTCTGGATCTTGGCGTAGTCGAGGCTGGCGCGCAGGCTGCCGGCGTTGAAGATCGGCAGGTTGATCTGCGGCTGGAACAGCCACGTCCCCGAGCCACCCTTGAACAGACCGGACAGATCCGGGCTCAGGCTGCCCGCGTTGGCGGTCAGGCTGATGCTCGGGAAGAACGCTGCACGGGCCGCACCGATGTTGGCGTTGGCCGCCTTCAGGTTGTACTCGGCCTGGAGGATGTCCGGACGACGTTGCAGCAGGTCCGAAGGCAGACCGGCCGGTACATCGCTGAGCAGATCATCGGACAGCGGTTTGGCCGTTTGCAGGTTGGCCGGAATACCGGTGCCGAGCAGCAGGGTCAGGCTGTTTTCGTCCTGTGCGACCTGGCGGGTATAACGCGCCAGTTGCGCCCGGGCGTTTTCCACGGAAGTGCGCGACTGCGCCAGATCCAGTGCCGAAGCCACACCGACTTCGTTGCTGCGGCTGGTCAGCTTGTAGCTTTCTTCGAAGGCACCGAGGGTGTCCTGCGTCAGCTTGAGCAGTTCCTTGTCCGCCTGCCAGGTCAGGTAGGCATTGGCGACGTTGGCGACCAGACTGATCTGCGTACTGCGGCGTGCTTCTTCAGTAGCGAAGTACTGTTGCAGCGCTTGCTCGCTCAGGCTGCGCACCCGACCGAACAGGTCGAGTTCGTAGGCGCTGACGCCGACGGTGGCGGAATACGAACTGCTGATCATCGACTCGCCGGTCTGCGAGGCACGGGCCGGCAGACGCTGGCGGCTGCCGGCGGCATTGGCCGACACTGCCGGGAACAGGTCGGCGCGCTGGATGCGGTACTGCGCCGCGTAAGCGTCGATGTTCAACGCCGCGACACGCAGGTCGCGGTTGTTTTCCAGGGCGACCTGGATCAGCTGTTGCAGGGTCGGGTCATGGAAAAACTGCTTCCAGCCCTGTTCGGCAGCGGCTTGCGCCGGAGCCTGGGCCGGCGAATATGCCGGCCCCTGCGGGTACTGACCTGCGACCGGAGCCTCAGGCTGCTGATAGTCAGGTATCAGCGAGCAACCGCTCAGCACGAAGGCGGCGACTGCTATGGAGAGTAGCGACTTGCTCATTGGCCAGCCTCTTTAGGAGTTTCAGTAGTGTCATCCGCGTCGGTCTTTTTGCGCTGACCGATGGACGACACAGTAACGAAGAACAGTGGGACCCAGAAGATCGCCAGGATCGTGGCCGTGAGCATACCGCCAATCACGCCGGTACCGATCGCATGTTGACTGCCTGAACCGGCGCCGGTGGAAATCGCCAGCGGCACAACACCGAGAACGAAGGCCAGCGAGGTCATGATGATCGGGCGCAGACGCATGCGGCAGGCTTCAATCGCCGCTTCACGCAGGGTGCGTCCCTGTTCATGCAGTTCCTTGGCGAATTCGACGATCAGAATGGCGTTTTTAGCCGCCAGACCGATGGTCGTCAACAGACCCACCTGGAAGTACACGTCGTTGGACAGACCGCGCAGGCTGGTGGCCATCAGCGCACCGATGATCCCCAGCGGTACCACGAGCATGACCGCGATCGGAATCGACCAGCTTTCATACAGCGCCGCCAGACACAGGAACACCATCAGCAGCGACAGGGCATAAAGCGCCGGTGCTTGCGAGCCGGACAGACGTTCCTCGTAGGACAGGCCGGTCCAGGAGATACCGACACCGGACGGCAGCTTCTTGGCAATCGCTTCGACTTCAGCCATCGCTTCACCGGTGGAGTAGCCCGGCGCCGGAGCCCCGAGGACCTCGACCGCTTCCACACCGTTGTAGCGCGCCAGCTTCGGCGAACCGTAGACCCACTCGCCCTTGGCGAACGCCGAGAACGGAACCATGGTGCCTTCGGCGTTACGCACGTACCACTTCTTCAGGTCTTCGGGGCTCATGCGCGAGTCCGGCTGGCCCTGCACATACACCTTCTTCACCCGACCACGGTCGATGAAGTCGTTGACGTAGCTACTGCCCAGCGCGATCGACAGGGTGTTGTTTATGTCGCTGATGGTGATGCCGAGGGCACTGGCCTTCTCGTCGTCGATTTCCAGCTGGAACTGCGGCTCGTCGTTCAGGCCGTTCGGACGCACCTGGGTCAGCACCTTGCTTTGCGCCGCCATGCCGAGGAACTGGTTGCGCGCTTCCATCAGTTTTTCGTGACCGATACCGGCGCGGTCCTGCAGGAACACGTCGAAACCGGTGGCGTTACCCAATTCCAGAACCGCTGGCGGGGCGAAGGCAAACACCATCGCGTCGCGGAAGCTGAAGAAGTGTTGCTGGGCACGCGCAGCGAGGTTGAACACGCTGTTGTCGGCGTTACGTTCGCCCCACGGCTTGAGCATGATGAACGCCATACCCGAGCTCTGGCCACGGCCGGCGAAGTTGAAGCCGGTCACGGTAAACACCGAAGCCACCGCGTCCGCCTCACCGCCGTCCTTGTTCGGACGCAGCAGGTACTCACGCATTTCATCCACCACCACCTGCGTGCGCTGGGCACTGGAACCGGCCGGGGTCTGCACCTGAGCGAACAGAACGCCCTGGTCTTCTTCCGGGAGGAACGCGGTCGGAATGCGGGTGAACAGCCAGATCATGCCGACGACGATCAACAGGTACGCCAGCAGATACGGCGCCTTGCGGGTCAGCATGTTGCCGACGCCACGCTCGTAGCTGCGTACGCCACGGTCGAAGTTGCGGTTGAACCAGCCGAAGAAACCTTTCTTCGGAGTACCGTGCTCGCCTTTCGGAATCGGCTTGAGCATGGTTGCGCACAGCGCCGGGGTGAAGATCAGGGCAACCAGTACCGACAGGGCCATGGCCGACACGATGGTGATCGAGAACTGCTTGTAGATCACACCCGTGGAGCCGCTGAAGAACGCCATCGGCAGCAGTACCGCCGAGAGCACAAGGGCGATACCGACCAGTGCACCCTGGATCTGGCCCATGGATTTCTTTGTCGCTTCCTTCGGTGACAAGCCTTCTTCGCTCATCACCCGCTCGACGTTTTCCACCACGACGATGGCGTCGTCCACCAGCAGACCGATGGCCAGCACCATGCCGAACATGGTCAGGGTGTTGATGCTGAAACCGGCGGCGGCGAGGATGCCGAATGTACCGAGCAGTACCACTGGCACAGTCATCGTGGTGATGACGGTGGCGCGGAAGTTCTGCAGGAACAGGAACATCACCAGGAACACCAGCGCGATCGCTTCGACCAGGGTATGCACCACGCCTTTGATCGACTCGGTCACCACCGGAGTGGTGTCGTACGGGAACACCACTTCCATGCCTTGCGGGAAGAACGGCTTGAGGCTGTCGATGGTGTTGCGCAACGCTTTGGCGGTATCGAGGGCGTTGGCGCCGTTGGCCAGTTTCACCGCCAGACCGGACGCCGGGCTGCCGTTGAACTGGGCACTGATCGCGTAGTTCTCACCGCCGAGGCCGACTTCAGCCACGTCTTTGAGGCGAACCTGCGATCCGTCCTTGTTGACCTTGAGCAGGATTTCCTTGAACTGCTCGGCGGTCTGCAGACGGGTCTTGCCGATGATCGTCGCGTTCAGTTGCTGGCCCTGCACGGCAGGCAAGCCACCGAGCTGACCGGACGACACCTGGACGTTCTGCGCAGCAATGGCATTCTTCACGTCGACCGGGGTCAGGTTGAAGTTGTTCAACTTGGCCGGGTCGAGCCAGATACGCATCGCGTACTGCGCACCGAAGACCTGGAAGTCACCGACACCGGCGGTCCGCGAGATCGGGTCCTGCATGTTCGACACGATGTAGTTGGACAGGTCGTCCTTGGTCATGCTGCCGTCACGCGACACCACGCCGATCACCAGCAGGAAGTTCTTCACTGCCTTGGTCACGCGGATACCCTGTTGCTGCACTTCCTGCGGCAGCAGCGGGGTGGCCAGGTTCAGCTTGTTCTGGACCTGGACCTGCGCGGTGTCGGAATTGGTGCCTTGCTCGAAGGTCGCGGTGATGGTCATGCTGCCGTCGGAGTTACTTTCCGACGACACATAACGCAGGTTGTCGATACCGTTGAGCTGTTGCTCGATGACCTGCACCACGGTGTCCTGCACGGTTTGTGCGGACGCGCCCGGGTAGGTCACCTGGATCGCAATGGCCGGTGGCGCAATGCTCGGGTATTGGTTGATCGGCAATTTCAGGATCGAAAGTGCCCCGACCAGCATGATCACCAGGGCGATTACCCAGGCGAAAATCGGACGGTCGATGAAGAATTTTGACATGGGTTACTCCCCTTTGCCGCCGGCGGCTTTGTCAGCTGCCTGTGCGGGGGCCGGGTTCTTGGTGCCGACGTTAGTCGCTTCGGTCGCTTTGACCTCGACGCCCGGTTTGACGTACTGCAGCCCTTCGGTGATCAGACGATCGCCGGCTTTCAGGCCGTCTTCGATCAGCCACTGGCTGCCGACGGTGCGGCTGGCCTTGAGCTGACGCAGTTCGACCTTGTTGTCGGCGCCGACGACCAGTGCGGTCGGGGTGCCTTTGAGGTCGCGGGTCACGCCCTGCTGTGGCGCGAGGATCGCTGCGCTGTTGACGCCGGCCTGCAACTGGGCGTGAACGAACATGCCTGGCAGCAGGGTGTGATCGGGGTTCGGGAACACTGCGCGCAGGGTCACCGAGCCGGTGGTCTGGTCAACCGAGACTTCGGAGAATTCCAGCTTGCCGTCGAGCTTGTACTGGCTGCCGTCTTCCAGGGTCAGCTTGACCGCAGCGGCGTTGTCGCCGGCCTTCTGCAGACGGCCGCTTTCCAGTTCGCGGCGCAGTTCCAGCAGCTCCACCGACGACTGGGTCACGTCGACGTAGATCGGGTCGAGCTGCTGAATCACTGCCATCGCATCGGCCTGACCATTGCTGACCAGTGCGCCTTCGGTCACCGAAGAGCGGCCGATACGGCCGGAAATCGGCGCGTAGACTTTGGTGTAGCGCACGTTGATCTGCGCGCTCTGCAACGATGCTTCCGATTGCAGGCGGTTGGCCAGTGCGGTGTCGTATTCCTGACGGCTCACGGCTTGTTCGTCGACCAGTTGCTTGTAGCGGTCGGAAATCGACTTGGTCGAACGCAGCTCGGCTTCGGCGCTTTTCAGCGTAGCTTCATAGACCGACGGATCGATCTGATACAGCTGCTGGCCGGCTTTGACGTCGGCACCTTCCTTGAACAGGCGCTTGAGAATGATGCCGTTGACCTGCGGGCGAACTTCCGCGATGCGGAACGCACTGGTGCGGCCCGGAAGCTCCGAGGTCAGGGTGAAGGCTTGTGGTTGCAGGGTGACGACGCCGACCTGAGGAGGCGGAGCGGCAGGGGCCGCTTCTTCCTTTTTACATCCGCTGAGCAGCGATGCCAGGGCGACGGCAGTGACCAGAGCGGTAACAGCTGGCTTGAATTGCATGAAGATCCTCGGGTCAGGCGCGCAAGAAGCGCACAAGAAGTGTGAAAGAGTAAAAATCGGGCACCGGGTGGATAAGTAGCTTGCTAAGTAATATACTTACGTTCATGGTTGTTTGTAAACACCTGCGCCGCGTACCCACCCTGATACAAAAGTCGTCGCAAGGTTTGAAATTGTAGGCCGGGGAGCCGATTCACGAGAGATCGCCCCCTCTTTATTCAGCGGATATTCAGCCATCCCTGAAACATCCTGTTTGAGGTTTTACTGCCATGGTCCGTCGTACCAAAGAGGAAGCTCAGGAAACCCGCAGCCAGATTCTGGAAGCGGCCGAGAAAGCCTTCTATGAAAGGGGGGTTGCCCGCACCACCCTGGCGGACATCGCGACCCTCGCCGGTGTGACGCGTGGCGCCATCTACTGGCATTTCAGCAACAAGGCCGATCTGGTCCAGGCCATGCTCGACAGCCTGCATGAACCGCTGGATGAACTGGCCAAGGCCAGCGAAAGCGAGGACGAACCGGACCCGCTGGGCTGCATGCGGCAGTTGCTGATTCATTTGTTTCATCAAGTTGCACTGGACCCGAAAACCCGGCGCATCAACGAAATTCTGTTTCATAAGTGCGAGTTCACCGATGAAATGTGCGATCTGCGCCAGCAGCGCCGGACGGCCAGTCTCGATTGCAACCTGCGCATCGGCCTGACCTTGCGTAATGCGGTGAATCGCGGCCAGTTGCCGGAAGATCTCGACACTGCCCGCGCGGCGATCAGCATTCATGCCTACATCGACGGCCTGCTGTACGGCTGGCTGCTGGCCCCGGACAGCTTCGAACTGCACGCCGAGGCTGAACGCTGGGTCGACACCGGGCTGGACATGCTGCGCCTGAGCCCAAGCCTGCGCAAATGAAACAAAATGCGCAATTGCCCGGCAGGATGTCAATCAGCCGCCATGGCTGATGATCGCGGCGGAGAGTTTAAACGTAGCGAGTCGTGGATTTTGTAGGGAAATTGTGTCGCTGTTGTGAAACGGTGTTCGCAGGCTCTTACCCTGCGCCAACAGCAAAAAGCCCCGGACTCTCACAAGTCCGGGGCTTTTTCATTGCTGCACTACAGCGTGCTTACAACGTCGGATAGTCGATATAGCCGACCGGACCCTTGCCGTAGAAAGTCTCCGGATGCGGCTCGTTCAACGGCGCATCGGCCTGCAAACGTGCCGGCAGATCCGGGTTGGCAATGAACGGCACGCCGAACGCGACCGCGTCTGCCTTGCCGCTGGCCAGCCACTCGTTGGCGCTTTCCTTGGTGAACTTCTCGTTGGCAATGTATGGGCCACCGAACGCTTCTTTCAGTTGCGGGCCGAGGCTGTCGGCGCCTTCTTTTTCGCGCGAGCAAATGAACGCGATGCCGCGCTTGCCCAGTTCACGGGCTACGTAGGTGAAGGTTTCGGCGAGGTTGTCATCGCCCATGTCGTGGGAATCGGCGCGCGGTGCCAGGTGCACACCAACGCGACCAGCGCCCCAGACTTCGATCGCGGCGTCGGTCACTTCCAGCAGCAGGCGCGCACGGTTTTCCAGCGAGCCGCCGTACTGGTCGGTGCGCTGGTTGGTGCTGCTTTGCAGGAACTGGTCGAGCAGGTAACCGTTGGCGCCGTGGATTTCCACGCCGTCGAAACCGGCGGCCTTGGCGTTCTCGGCGCCGGTGCGGTAGGCGTCGACGATGTCGGCGATTTCAGCAGTTTCCAGGGCGCGCGGGGTTGGGTAGTCGGCCAGTGGGCGCACCAGGCTGACGTGGCCCTTTGGCTGAATGGCGCTTGGCGCGACCGGTGCTTCACCGTTCAGGTACGAAGGGTGGGAAATGCGGCCAACGTGCCACAGTTGCAGGAAGATCTTGCCGCCGGCGCCGTGAATCGCCTTGGTCACGTTGGCCCAGCCACGCACTTGATCGTTGGACCAGATGCCCGGGGTGTCCGGGTAGCCGACGCCCATCGGCGTTACCGAAGTGGCTTCGCTGAGGATCAGGCCGGCCGAGGCGCGTTGTACGTAGTATTCGGCCATCAGCGCGTTTGGCACACGACCTTCGTCGGCGCGGCAGCGGGTCAGCGGGGCCATGATGATGCGGTTGTTCAGCTCGATGTCGCCGAGTTTGATCGGGTCGAAAATAGTCGCCATGTCTAAAACCTCTTGAATGGAAAGTTGATCAGTTGGATGCAGGCGCCAGCTCGGCATTGCCGTTCTGGCGGAAAGTAATCAGGGTCACCAGCAGGGCAAGCACAGCCAGCGCGGCGGCGGCCAGAGGCACGCTGGTCAGGCCGTAGCCGTGGGCGATGACGCTGCCGCCGACCCAGGCGCCGAGGGCGTTGCCAACGTTGAAGGCGCCGATGTTCAGGGTCGAAACCAGGTTCGGTGCAGCCTTGCCGAAGGTCACCACGTTGACTTGCAGCGCCGGCACAGCGGCGAAACACGCGGTGGCCCAGAGGAACAGAGTGATTTCAGTCGGGATCAGCGCGACGCTGGTCCAGCTCAGCACGGTGGAAACCACGGCCATGGCGATGAACACGCCGATCAGCGTGGCGGCCATGCCCTTGTCGGCGAGTTTGCCGCCGATGATGTTGCCGACCGTCAGGCCCAGACCGATGAGCATCAGCGTCCAGGTCACGCCACGCGGCGACACGCCGGTGACTTCCCCAAGCAGTGGGGCAACGTAGGTGAACAGGGTGAAGACCGAGGCGGCGAACAGCGCGGTCATGCTCAGCGACAGCCAGATGCCGGCACCCTTGAGGGCAGCGAGCTCGGCGCGCATGTCGAGTTTCTCTTCGTCACGCTTGGCCGGCAGAAAGCGGATCAGGCCGATCAGCGCGATCACACCGATGACGGTCACCGCCCAGAAGGTCGAACGCCAGCCGGCTTCCTGACCCAATGCGGTGCCCAGCGGTACGCCGAGCACGTTGGCCAGGGCCAGACCGGTGAACATCAGGGCGACCGCCGAGGCACGTTTGTTGGGCGCGACCAGATGGGCCGCCACTACCGAGCCGATGCCGAAGAATGCACCGTGGCACAAAGCGGTGACGACCCGGGCAAACATCAGCACGTTGTAGTCGCTGGCGATGGCGCAGAGCAGGTTGCCGACAATAAAGATGCCCATCAACGCCACCAGCGCGGCCTTGCGCGGCAGCTTCGCGGTGGCCAGCGCCATGAACGGCGCACCGATGGCCACGCCCAGGGCGTAACCGGTGACCAGCCAGCCGGCGCCGGGAATCGACACGCCGAGGTCCGCCGCCACGTCGGGCAGCAGGCCCATGATGACGAACTCGGTGGTGCCGATGGCGAAGGCGCTCAGGGCGAGGATGAGAAGCGAAAGGGGCATGCAGGTTTCCTTGTCGGCTGGCTGACGTTAAGGGTCAGAGCTCTTTACTGAGAGTGCTGAGAAACGCCTGGATGACGTCCTCGTTACGTTTGAAGAAATGCCACTGCCCGGCCTTCTGGCTGCTGATCAGCCCGGCCCGTTGCAACGTCGCCAGGTGTGCCGATACGGTCGATTGCGACAGGCCGCAACGCTGATCGATCTGCCCGGCGCAAATACCGTATTCGTGGTTGTGCAACTGCTCGGGGAATTCGCCTTTCGGGTCTTTCAGCCAGTTGAGGATGTCTCGCCGTACTGGGTGCGCCAGGGCTTTTATTATTTCGTCGAGGTCGAGGTTCATGGCTTGGGCTCGTGGTGGCAGTGGCGATATATCGCGATGGAGCGAACTTTAAATCGTTGGATCGCGATATACCAATATGAATTCGGTCTGACGAACGCATAAATCGCTATATCGGGTTATAACGATACGAGGATGCTGGAGGAGCGAACGCAGTGCTAAGCTGCGCCCATGAACTATCTCGCGCATTTGCATCTCGGCGGCCAGCGCCCCGGTCAATTACTCGGCAGCCTGTATGGCGACTTCGTCAAAGGTCGGCTGCAAGGCCAGTTCGACCCGGAGGTGGAGGCGGCGATCGCCCTGCATCGGCGCATCGACGTCTTCACCGATCGCCATCCACTGGTCGACATCGCTCTGGGCCGCTTCAGCGAAACGCGGCGGCGCTATGCCGGAATCGTCCTCGATGTGTTTTTCGATCATTGCCTGGCGCGGGACTGGACGCTGTATGCCGACCGACCGCTGGAGCAGTTCACCGCAGACGTCTATCACGTGCTGTCCCGCGAACGACAGTTGCCGGAACGGCTGGCGAAGATCGCCCCGCACATGGTCGCCAACGACTGGCTGGGCTCGTATCGCGAATTCGAGGTGCTGGAACAGGTGCTGCACGGGATCTCGCGACGGTTGACCAGGCCTGAAGAGTTGGCCGGAGCAATGGCGGAGTTGCGGCGGTTGTATGAGCCGCTGAGTGAAGACTTCAGCCTGTTTTATCCGCAATTGCAGGATTTTGCGCAAAACTCTGATCCACTGAGATCTGAATGTGGGAGCGAGCCTGCTCGCGAATGCGGTGTCTCAGCCAATATAGATGCTGAATGACACGGCGCCTTCGCGAGCAGGCTCGCTCCCACAGGGGATTTGTGTTTTTCAGGCGGCGATCAAATCGCCTGCGCGACGCGGTTCGGCAGGTTTCGTCACCTCACCAAACAACACCTTCTGCACCGCCTGCTGCGCTTCGAACGCCAGCGCCGCACGCTCGCGGCCCTGACACTCTATTGGCTTGAGCAGATGCACTTCGACATCGCCGCAGTCGTGGCTGAACAGGCGCATCAGGTGCGAGAGCAGGTCATCGTCACCAATGAACGGTGCGAGCGTGTCGATTTCGCCGTCACGCAGATAACGGATCGCCACCGGTTGCAGCATCACTTCGGAATCGATCGCCGCCGACAGCAGGCGACCATGGAAAGTGCGCAGCGAACGGCCATCGGTGGTGGTGCCTTCCGGGAACATCAGCAGTGCATGTTCGGTTTGCAGATGGCGGCTCATCTGCTTGCGGATCAACTGGCTGTCGCCCGACCCACGGCGGATGAACAGGCTGCCGGCCTTGGCCGCGAGCCAACCGGCCACCGGCCAGGTGCGCACTTCGGCCTTGGACAGAAACGACAGCGGCGTGAGCATGCCCAGCAGCGGAATGTCGGTCCACGACACGTGATTGCTGACCCACAGCATTGGCTGTTTTGGCAGCTCGCCATGCACGCTCACGCGAAACGGCAGGGCATTGCTCAGCCGCGCCATGAAGAAGCGCGACCAGCGCTGGCGCCGCTCCATCGAGTGCGCCAGACCGATGCGTTCGAACACGCCGAAGACGCTGGCCATGGTCAGGCCCAGCGTCACCACCAGCAGCACTCGCGCGATTCGCGCGTACACCCGCAACCGGCTCATCACACCGCCGCCTTGAAGTGCTTTGCGTAGCGCGGGCAGAGTTCGTCGCGCTTGAGCAGGATGAACACGTCGGCGACCTGGAAGTCTTCGTCCCAGCACGGCTCGCCGCAGATCTTCGCCCCGAGGCGCATGTAGGCCTTGAGCAGCGGCGGCATTTCGGCAATGACGTTGGACGGGATATCCAGCGTCGGCAGCGGATTTTTCGGCTCGGCGCGCAGGTGTTCGGTGCACAGATAACGCTCGCGCAGACGCTGCATGATCGCGTGGGCCTGAATGCCGCCGTCCTGCATCGGGATGCTCGCGCAACCCATCAGGTAGCTATAGCCGCCCTGATTGAGCACTTCGGCCAATTCGCCCCAGAGCACGGCGATGGTGCCGCCGTTGCGGTACGCCGGATCGACGCAGGTGCGGCCAATTTCCAGGATCGGGCCTTGCAGGTGGGCGAGGCCGTGCAGGCTGAATTCTTCTTCGCTATAGAACTTGCCGAGGCTGCTGGCGGCGGTGTGATCGAGCAGACGCGTGGTCGCCACCAGGCGCCCGGTGTTCAGATCACGCACGCCGATGTGGCTGCAGTGAACATCATAATCATCCATGTCCAGACCCAGTTCGGCGCCTTTGAGTTTGGCGTTGAACTCGCCGCTGAAGACGGCGAAGCGCAGGGCCTGGGCTTGCTGCAAGGCTTCGGCGCCGATCAGGCGTTCGGCTTGCAGGCGGCGTTCATTGCCGGTGTCGCTGATGCGGGCGATTTGCGTCATGTGAATCTCCGTACGGGCCTTTAACCCGTCGTGGGTTGCAGCCGATCGACTTTCTTTATGCAGCCGTGTTGTGCAAAGTCAGGCTATGTAGCCCCGGTGTCATCGCCATGAACGTTCGGTGATGCTTATATGACAGCCCACAAGGAGGCGCCCATGCCCTGGACAGATCTGCTGCACCGCCGTGAACGCTTGCCCGCTGCTGCTGATCTGGCCGAGGGCTTTGCAACGTTGTTGCAGGCGCTGGGCAACGTCACGCCGTACGAATTGGCGGTGGCTGGCGGGCGGCGGATGGCCACGCCGGGGCTGGCGTTTCTGGTCGGTTATCAGGCAGCGCTGCGCATGTTGTGGCCGAGCGCGCCGCCGAGCCTTGGCGCCTTGTGCGCGACCGAACAACGCAGCCTGCGTGCGGCCGACATGCAAACGCGGCTGAAAGATTTGCGCTTGAGCGGGCGCAAGGATTTCGTCACCGCCGGCGACGCCGCCGACTGGTTATTGGTGGCTGCGCGCAGTGAGGAGCCGGGCGCAACACCGCGCCTGAGTCTGGCGGTGGTGTATCCCGGCGAGCCCGGCGTGAAGGTGGAAAAGCTGCCGGCGTTGCCGTTGATGCCGGACATCAGCCACGGCCGCCTGCACCTCGACGGCGCCCTGTGCGAACTGCTCGCCGGCGACGGCTGGGACGCCTACGTCAAACCGTTTCGCAGCCTTGAAGATGTCTACGTGCTCAGCGCCATGACCGCGTGGCTGTACGGCGTCGGCCAGGACAGCGACTGGCCGCAGGCCCTGCAATTGCGTTTGCTGGCGCTGCTGGCCGGGTGCGCCGAGGCCAGCCGGCAAGCGCCGAACAATCCGCCCGGGCATGTGCTGCTGGGCGGATTGTTTGCGCAGTTTGAAGCGCTGGCGGGGGGGGGAGATGAGGCGCTGGGCAATGGCCCGGCGGAGGGGGCGCAGATGTGGCAGCGGGACAAGGGCGTGATGCAGTTGGCGGCAGGGGCGAGGGCCAAGCGGTTGGCCAAGGCTTTGGCGGTGACCTGAGCGGCCCCTTCGCGAGCAGGCTCGCTCCCACAGGGACGGTATTCTTCAATTGAAATGCGATCAAACTGTGGGAGCGAGCCTGCTCGCGAAGGCGGCCTCAAAATCACCATACATCTGTCATAAACCCCGACTAGTCTCGACAGGTTCATCCCCAGAGCGCCCACCATGTTCAAAGGCCTGTCGCTGTTCCTGCTGCTGATCAGCCTCACCGTCCGCGCCGAACAATGGCCCGGCGAGCAATGGCCCATCGCCCCGCAGATCACCGGCCCGGCTGTCGAAGCACTGGAAAACTACGCCTTCGCGCCCCGCAACGTCGCCACCCGCGAAGGCATCCGCACCGACGCCTTGCTGATCATCCACGACGGTCAGATCATCTACGAACGCTACGCCGGTCCGACCACCGAACAGACCCCACATCTGACCTGGTCAATCAGCAAAAGTCTGCTGGCAACCGTTCTCGGTGTGGCCTATGGCGAAGGCCGGTTCAAGCTCGACGATCCGGCGTTGAAGTTCTACCCGGCGCTGGACAAACACCCGGCGATCACCCTCGGCCATCTGCTGAACTGGGCTTCCGGTCTGGATTGGCAGGAGGACTACGAATACGCCCCGCTGAAATCTTCGGTGGTGGCGATGCTCTACACCCGGGGCCATCGCGACATGGCCGCGTTCACCGCCGCACACGACAGTTATGCCGCAGCGGGTCAGGCATTCCGCTATTCCAGCGGTGACAGCAATCTGCTCGCCGCCGCCCTGAAAACCATGGTCGGCCCAGAGCGTTACGCCGACTATCCGTGGACAGCATTGTTCGAGCCGTTGGGCATTCGCCACGCCGTGTGGGAAAGCGATGCCAGCGGTACCTTTGTCGCCTCGTCCTATGCCTATTTCACCGCGCGTGATCTGGCGCGGGTCGGTCTGCTGATGGCGCGCGGCGGGCGCTGGAACGATCGGCAGTTGCTGCCCGAGGATTGGATGGCATTCAATCTCAAGCCCTTTGCCGGCTACAGGGCGCAGCAGGACGAAGCCGTGCCCGGCGGACATTGGTGGCTCAATCGCCCTGTCGATGGAGCACCATCACCATGGCCCGACGCGCCACCCGACACCTTCGCCGCCCTCGGCCACTGGGGCCAGGCGCTGTACGTGATGCCCAGCGAGAAACTGGTGATCGTGCGTTACGGCGATGATCGTGATGGCAGCTACCAGCACAACGAATTGCTCAAACGCGTGTTGCAGGCGGTGCGGCGATGAAGCGCTTTCTATTGTTGCTGCTGATCGTACTGCTCGGTTGGGGTTGGTATGAACGGGAAAACCTCTGGGCTTTCCCGGACATCATCAGCGCCTACACCGCCAAGGAATATTGCTCGTGTCGTTATGTGATGAACAACGATGCCGGGTATTGCCGTGGCTATGTGAAGCAATGGCTGCCAACCAGCGGTTTTACCGATGACCCGTCGAGCAAAACCATCACCGTCAGCGGCATGGGCCGCAGCAACAGCGCGCAGTGGCTGAGCGAACGCCAGGGCTGTCGCCTCAATCCTTGAATTATCTGGTCTCCCTGTGGGAGCGAGCCTGCTCGCGAAATCGCCGCAAGCCGCAATACATGGCGCGCGGGGAGCATTGCATTCGCGAGCAGGCTCGCTCCCACAGGGCTTGCAATAACTTGGCGGGCGGTTAAGGTTCGTGCAGGTTTATCGCCCTCACGAGTGTTCAATGTTCAACCGCTCCCTCTCTACAACCTTCGCCAGTCTGCTGTTGACCGCCGCTGCGCTGCCGGCCCAGGCCAATTGGTATCTGGACGGCGAGTCGTCGCGGCTGTCGTTCGTCAGCACCAAAAATGCCAGCGTGTCGGAAGTGCAGCGCTTTCTGGTGCTGCACGGCAAGGTCGACCCCAACGGTCGCGCCGAGGTCGAAGTCGAGCTCGAATCGATCAACAGCGGCATTCCCCTGCGTGATGAGCGCATGCGCAAGGAGCTGTTCCAGATCGAGCAATTTCCCGCAGCCACTATCACCACGCAGATCGACCTGCGTCCGATTAACGATCTGGCCCCCGGCGCGCAGCTGGAGTTGCGCCTGCCGCTGACCGTCAGCCTGCACGGCAAGCAGCACGAGTATCCGGCCGAGTTGCTCGCCACGCGTCTGGATGATCGGCGTTTTCAGGTGGTCACGCTGGAGCCGCTGGTGATCAACGCCGAGGATTTCGATCTGGCGCCGGGCCTGGAAAACCTGCGCAAACTCGCCGATCTGTCGGCGATCAGTCTGTCGGTGCCGGTGGGTGCGGTGCTGATTTTCACGGCGCGCTGACATGCGCGGTGCGGTGTTCCCCTGGCGTGACGGCAACCGTTTCGAACTGTTGATCGACGGCCCGCAGTTCTTTCCGCGCATGCTCGAGCACATCGCTGGAGCTACAGAACAGATCGAACTGGAGCTGTATCTGGTCGAGGCCGGCGCCTGCGCCGAAGCCATCGTCCAGGCGCTGGTCGCGGCGGCCGAGCGCGGAGTGCGCGTGCGTTGCCTGTTCGATGATTACGGCAGCCTCGCGTTTACGCTGCATCTGCGTCAGCGTCTGACCCAGGCCGGGGTCGAGCTGCGTTTCTACAATCGCCTGAGCTGGCGGCGCTGGGTCGGCAATTTCTATCGTGACCACCGCAAGTTGCTGCTGGTCGACCAATGCCTGGCAGTGGTCGGCGGCACCGGCGTGACCGATGAATTCTGGACGCCGGGCCATGATGTCAGCGAGTGGCACGAAGTGATGGTCGAGATCAGCGGCCCATTGGTGATCGATTGGCAATTGCTGTTTGATCGCCAGTGGATCGCCAACCGTTACCGCCGCGCCTGGCGCCCGGCCGCGCATTTTGGTCTGCCACGTTTGCCGCGCGTGCCGGACAAGGGCGAAGGCATGGGCCGCGTAGCCTACGCCGACGCACGTCAGCACCGCGACATTCTGCAATCGCTGTTTCGCGCGCTGAACAGCGGGCAAAAACGCATCTGGATGGCCACGCCGTACTTTCTGCCGACATGGAAAATCCGTCGCTCGCTGCGCAAAGCCGCCGCACGCGGTGTCGATGTGCGGCTGTTGCTGACCGGGCCGCGTACCGATCACCCGTCAGTGCGCTACGCCGGCCATCGCTACTACCCGCGCCTGCTCAAGGCCGGGGTGCAGATCTTCGAATACCAGCCGTGCTTCCTGCATCTGAAAATGGTTCTGGTCGACGAATGGGTAAGCATCGGTTCGTGCAACTTCGACCACTGGAATCTGCGTTTCAATCTGGAGGCGAATCTGGAGGCGCTGGATCCGGCGTTGACGTCAGCGGTCGAGGCGAGCTTTGTGAAGGATTTCGGCTTGAGTCAGCTGGTGAGTCTGGAGGAATGGCAGCGCCGACCGTTGTGGCGGCGGGTCAAGCAGCGGGTGTGGGGCTGGGTGGATCGGTTGGTGGTGAATATTCTCGATAGACGCGGATAACCACGATTTTGAATACACCCTGAATCCAATGTGGGAGCGAGCCTGCTCGCGAAAGCGGTTTGTCATTTGATCGTTCCCACGCTCTGCGTGGGAATGCCTCCAGGGACGCTCCGCGTCCAGTGATGCGGAGCGTCACGGGCTGCATTCCCACGCGGAGCGTGGGAACGATCAATGTGGGATCGGTGTTACAGCAATTCAAAGCTCTGCTGCGTCACCGCCTGCGAATCCAGGCCGATCTGCACGTTGAACTTGCCAGGCTCGGCTGCGTATTTGAGCTGGGCGTTGTAGAACTTCAGGTCTTCCTCGGTGATGGTGAAGTGCACGACTTTCTGTTCGCCGGCCTTGAGCATGATCTTCTGGAAGTTCTTCAGTTCTTTCACCGGGCGGATCATCGAACCGGTGACGTCCTGGATGTACAACTGCACCACGGTTTCGCCGTCACGCTTGCCGGTGTTCTTGACCATGACGCTGGCGTCGAGCTTGCCGCTGGCGTTCAGGGTGGTCGATGACAGCGCCATATCGCTCAGGGCGAAGGTGGTGTAGCTCAAGCCATAACCGAACGGAAACAGCGGGCCGGTGGTGTCATCGAAATACTGCGATGTGTAGTTGCCCGGTTTGCCCGGCGTGAACGGCCGGCCGATGCTCAGGTGGTTGTAGTAGGTCGGGATCTGGCCCACGGAACGCGGGAAAGTCACCGGCAGTTTGCCCGACGGGTTGTAGTCGCCGAACAGCACGTCGGCGATGGCGTTGCCGCCCTCGGTGCCGCTGAACCAGGTTTCCAGGATCGCATCGGCCGACTGGTTCTCTTCGAGAATCGTCAGCGGACGGCCGTTCATCAACACCAGCACCAACGGCTTGCCGGTGGCTTTCAGCGCACGGATCAATTCGCGCTGGGTTTGCGGGATATTCAGGTCGGTGCGGCTCGAGGATTCGTGGGACATGCCACGGGACTCGCCCACCGCTGCAACGATCACATCAGCCTCTTTCGCTGCTTTTACCGCTTCGTCGATCAGCACGCTGGCCGGGCGCGGGTCATCGACCACTTCCGGGGCATCGAAGTTGAGGAAATTCAGGTAGTCGAGGACCTTCTTGTCGCCCGTGATGTTGGCGCCACGGGCGTAGATCAGGTTGGCTTTGTCGCCGATCAACGCACTCATGCCATCGAACAGCGTGACCGATTGTGCCGGGCGCCCGGCGGCGGCCCAGCTGCCCATCATGTCGATCGGCGCTTTCGCCAATGGACCGACCAGCGCGATTTTCGCGTCTTTCTTCAGCGGCAGGGTTTCGTTCTGATTTTTCAGCAGCACCAGACTGCGCCGCGCGACTTCGCGGGCCTCGGCGCGATGCAGGCGGCTTTCGGCGTAGGTGTCGGCCGGATCATCTTCAGCCTTGCCGATGCGCAGGTACGGGTCCTTGAACAGGCCCATGTCGTATTTCGCAGCGAGGACTTCGCGCACGGCGTTATCGATGTCTTTCTGTTCGATCTCGCCAGACTTGAGCAACCCCGGCAGCTCTTTGCCGTAGAGAGTGTCGTTCATGCTCATGTCGATGCCGGCCTTGATCGCCAGCTTCGCCGCTTCGCGACCGTCGCGAGCGACACCGTGCTTGATCAGTTCGAAAATCGCGCCGTGATCGCTGACTGCCAGGCCTTTGAAGCCCCAGTCCTTGCGCAGCAGGTCGTTCATCAGCCAGGTGTTGGCCGTGGCCGGAATGCCGTTGATCGAGTTCAACGCCACCATCACACCGCCAGCGCCGGCATCGATCGCGGCGCGGTAGGGCGGCAGGTAATCCTGGTACATCTTCACCGGGCTCATATCGACGGTGTTGTAGTCGCGACCGCCCTCGACCGCGCCGTACAGGGCGAAATGCTTGACGCTGGCCATGATGCTGTCGGCAGCGCTCGGGGTCTCGCCCTGATAGGCCTTGACCATGACTTTGGCGATGCGCGAGGTCAGGTAGGTGTCTTCGCCGAAACCTTCGGAACTGCGGCCCCAGCGCGGATCGCGGGAGATATCCACCATCGGCGCAAAGGTGATGTCGAGGCTGTCGGCGGCGGCTTCTTTAGCCGCAACGCGACCGGACTGGCCGATGGCGTCCATGTCCCAGCTCGACGCGAGGGCCAGCGGAATCGGGAAAATCGTACGGTGACCGTGGATCACGTCGTACGCGAAAAACATCGGAATCTTCAGGCGACTGCGCATGGCAGCGTCCTGCATCGGACGGTTTTCCGCGCGGGTGATCGAGTTGAACGTACCGCCGATGTTGCCGCCGGCAATTTCCTTGCGAATCAGCTCGCGGGGCATTTCCGGGCCGATGCTGATCAGGCGCAACTGGCCGATCTTCTCGTCGAGGGTCATTTGTTTCATCAGGTTGCTGATGAAAGCGTCCTTGTTTTCCAAAGGCACCGGGGTCGTGGCGGCCAGTACCTGATGACTGGCCAGGCTGACGAACAGACCCAGCAAACACAGCTTCTTCATGAATTTTTTCTCTAGAGCCCAAACGGTGATGCAACACCGGCCAGCCAAAATGTAGGAGCGACTATTGTTGTTCGGATACCGGCGCAAAATCCTGAGCCGGAAAACCGCAGCCGACAGCGGCAACGTGAACGCGAAGGGCACTTTTTAGCCGATTAGCCCGTCGCATGCCAGTGGCGGCGCCGATTATGCCCCAACCGCTGGCCGGGAATGCCCAGCGCTCGGTTTTTAAATCAAATGTGTCATGGAGCATCACTGCAATGAATATCAGCTCAACCTCCCGTTCACGGTTACAGATCGCCACGTTGCTGGTGTTCGCCACGCTGTTGACCGCGTGCGGCATCAACAATATCCCGACCCTCGACGAACAGGCCAAAGCCGCCTGGGGCCAGGTGCAGAACCAGTACCAGCGCCGTGCCGACCTGATCCCCAATCTGGTGGAAACCGTGAAGGGCTACGCGGCCCACGAACAGGAAACCCTGACCGCAGTGATTGAAGCGCGTGCCAAGGCCACCTCGATTCAGGTCGATGCCAGCACCCTCGATAACCCCGAGAAACTCAAGCAGTTCCAGCAGGCACAGGATCAACTGACCGGCGCGTTGAGCCGCTTGATGGTGGTCTCCGAGCGCTACCCGGATCTGAAAGCCAACCAGAACTTCCTCGCCCTGCAATCGCAACTTGAAGGCACGGAAAACCGCATCGCCGTGGCGCGCCGCGATTTCATCCTGGCGGTGCAGAAGTACAACACCGAGATCCGCACTTTCCCCGGTCGCCTGTGGCACAGCGTGATGTACAGCGATCTGCCGATGCGCGAAACCTTCGAAGCCACCACGCCCGGCGCGGAGAGGGCCCCGGAAGTGAAATTCTGATTCGAGGTCGCCCATGCGTGTGTTGAAACTGGGCCTGGTGCTGCTGCTCTGGCTGTTCGCCGTCAGCGCCTGGGCCGAATTGACGTTTCCGCCGCTGAGCGGGCGCGTGGTCGATCAGGCGCAGATGCTCGAGCCATCGATTCGCGCGCAACTGAGCCAGCAATTGCAGGCGCACGAGCAGGCCACCGGCGAGCAATTGGTGGTGGTCACGCTGCCGGATCTGCAGGGCACCACCATCGAGGATTTCGGCGTTCAGCTTGGTCGGCACTGGGGCATCGGCCAGAAGGACAAGAACAACGGCGCCTTGCTGATCGTCGCCCGTGACGAGCGCAAACTGCGCATCGAAGTCGGCTATGGCCTGGAGGATCGCCTGACCGATGCGCAGTCGGCGGTGATCATTCATCAGGTCATCACGCCGGCATTCAAGGCCGGCAACTTCAGCAAAGGCATCAGCGATGGCGTTGCGGCGATGCTGGTGGTGCTCGGTGGCAATCCGCTGGACGAACCGTCGACCGTGTACGAATCCAGCGGCGACCCGGCGGATGATTTCATTTCGCGGCACCCGGCGCTGTTCATGTTTCTGGTGATGTTGTTCATCCTGACGGTGTTTGTCTGCCAGATGCTCGGTATCCTGCCTGCCGGCCGGGGCGGCTCCGGAGGAGGGGGCGGCTTTGGCGGTGGCGGCGGATTCGGCGGCGGTGGCGGTGGCGGCTTCAGCGGTGGCGGGGGCAGTTTCGGCGGCGGCGGTTCGTCCGGCGGCTGGTGAGATCAAAAGAATAATGAGCAGGCACTTTTCGACATGGCATTACTGACTGAACACGAACAACGCAAAGTCGCCGAGGCCATCGCCCGGGTCGAACGCGACACCGACGCCGAACTGGTCACGGTGCTCGCTGCCCGCGCCGACGATTACGCGTACATCCCGCTGCTCTGGGCCAGTCTGCTGGCGCTGGTGTTGCCGGGCATCGTCCACTACCTCACCGGCTGGCTGACCCTGCGCAGCCTGCTGCTGGTGCAATGGGGCATGTTCATCGTCCTGTGCCTGCTGTTTCGTCTGCCGAAAATCACCACCCATCTGGTCCCGCGCCGCGTGCGCCACTGGCGCGCCTCCAACCTGGCGCGGCGGCAATTTCTCGAACAGAACCTGCACCACACCGTGGGCAGCACTGGCGTGCTGATTTTTGTCTGCGAGGCTGAGCGCTATGTGGAAATTCTGGTGGACGAGGGAATTTCCAAACGGCTGGACAACAGCAACTGGGACGCGATTGTCGCAGCGTTCACCGAACAGGTCAGGCAGGGGCGCACGCTGGAAGGGTTTGTCACGTGTGTAGAGGCGTGTGGTGAGTTGTTGAAAGTGCATGTGCCGGTGACGCAGGTGAGGAATGAATTGCCGAATCGGTTGGTGGTGTTGGGCTGATATGGCTTTTCACTCGAGCCCCAGACCCTCACCCCAGCCCTCTCCCGCAGGGAGAGGGAGTCGACCGAGGTGTCTTTTGCTCGACAGCGACCTGAACGTCCGAGTCGACTATGGATTGAGAACCTGAGTTCGGCTCGTTTTTTCAGGTCGGCGTAGTTCTGGAGAACAGCGCGATCGGCCCCCTCTCCCTCCGGGAGAGGGCTGGGGTGAGGGGCTTGTGGACCGTTGGGTAAATAAGAGGGTGTCCCCAACCCCCATCCCCCCTAAAATACCCGCCATTCCCGATTCCGCCCGTCCGAGGCCGCTTGTCCATGTCCGTTTCCGCTTCTTCCGCGCCGTCCGCCAAACCGGCCGCCGATCACCACGCCCAGTTCATCGAGCTGCTGCAAACCAGCCTCGACGACAACGGTTTCATCAAACTGGTGCTGGCCAAGTACGTCGGTGAAGAGGCGGATCTGCAGCGGGTCATCATCAAACCGGTGACGGTCAAGGCGCAGCCGTGCCTGTCATTCGTTTATCGCTACAAGACCCGCGACATCACCAAGAACCTGCCGCTTGACGAGGGCGTGGCGCTGATCGGCGGTCTGCTGCCGACCTCGTTCAAAAATGCGCATTTACTGGCGCTGACCGACGAAGCGCAGCTGGAATACAGTAAAAAGGGCAAGAGTTCGCTGTTCAAGAGCAAGCCTCAGCAATTGCGTGAAGCGCCGTCTGCCGAGCACAACCGCGAGAAAAACCGCTTTCTCGAACTGAGCCGCCCGTTCCTCAAGGATCTGGGCGTGACCAATGCGCAGCACGAGCTGATCCCGGCGATGTCGCGCAAGTGGAAGCAGATCAACAAATTCATCGAAGTGTTCAGCCATGCCCTGACCTCCTCGCCGCTGGCGCTGGACAAAACGGTGCGAGTCGCAGATTTCGGTTCAGGCAAGGGCTACCTGACGTTCGCCATTCACGACTACCTGCGCAACACGCTGAAGGCCGAGGGCGAAGTCACCGGCGTCGAGCTGCGCGAAGAAATGGTCACCCTGTGCAACGCCGCAGCGGCCAAGCTCGAGCATCCGGGGCTGGTGTTCAGGTGCGGTGACGTGCGCACGGTGGCGCCGAGCGAACTGGACGTGATGATCGCCCTGCATGCCTGCGACATTGCCACCGATTACGCGATCCACACCGGCATCCGCTCGGGTGCGTCGATCATCATGTGCTCGCCCTGCTGTCACAAACAGATCCGCCTGCAGATCCAGAGCCCGGCGCTGCTCAAGCCGATGCTGCAATACGGCTTGCACCTCGGCCAACAGGCGGAAATGGTCACCGACAGCTTGCGTGCACTGTTCCTCGAAGCCTGTGGTTACGAGACCAAAGTCTTCGAATTCATTTCGCTGGAACACACCAACAAGAACAAGATGATTCTCGCGGTGAAACGCGCCGAACCGGTCGATCCGACGCAGTTGTTGGCGAAAATCGCAGAGCTCAAGGCGTTCTACCACATCAGCGAACACTGCCTGGAAACCCTGCTGCGCGCCGACGGTTATATGCCTTAACAGGCAGCTGCAAGCTTCAAGCTGCAAGCTGCAAGTTGCAGCATGACGCTGGTGTGCCTGATATGGGTGATCTTGTTTTTTCTTGAAGCTTGAAGCTTGAAGCTTGCAGCTCAATTTGGGTCTACCTTGAATACTCCCCAGACCTTTCCCCGAGGAGTTTTCCCATGGCCGCGAAAAAGATCCTGATGCTGGTCGGCGATTACGTCGAAGACTACGAAGTGATGGTGCCGTTCCAGGCCTTGCAGATGGTCGGCCACACGGTCCACGCCGTGTGCCCGGACAAGTCCGCGGGCAGCACCGTGCGCACCGCGATTCATGATTTTGAAGGTGATCAGACTTACAGCGAAAAACCCGGTCACTTGTTCGCACTCAATTTCGACTTCGCCAAGGCCAGCGAAGCCGATTACGACGCGCTGCTGATCCCCGGCGGTCGTGCGCCAGAATACCTGCGGCTGAACGACAAAGTCCTCGAACTGGTGCGCGCGTTCGACAACGCCGGCAAGCCCATCGCAGCGGTCTGCCATGGCGCGCAACTGCTCGCTGCGGCAGGTGTGCTCGAGGGGCGTGAGTGCAGCGCGTATCCGGCCTGCGCCCCGGAAGTACGTCTGGCGGGCGGCACCTACATCGACATTCCGGTGACCGACGGCCATGTTCAGGGAAATTTCGCCACCGCTCCGGCCTGGCCGGCGCATCCTAAATGGCTGGCCGGTTTCCTCGGTCTGCTCGGTACGAAAATTACCTTGTAGTCGAGGCAGGCGACAGACCGCGGCTGCTGGTCTTTACTCTGAAGCGCGAAATCTCTCAATCGCCCCCAGGAGAAACAGACATGTCCGGATGGTACGAAGTGAGCAAAAGCAGCAACGGCCAATTCAGGTTCGTGTTGAAAGCAGCGAACGCCGAAACGATTCTGACCAGCGAGCTCTACAGCACCCGCGCCGGCGCCGACGGCGGCATCGCCTCGGTGCAGGCCAACAGCCCGCATGACGAGCGTTACGAGAAAAAATCGACCAAGGACGGCCACCCGTACTTCAACCTCAAGGCGGCCAATCACCAGGTCATCGGCAGCAGCGAGTCGTACTCATCGGATGGCGCGTGTGACAAGGGCATCGCCAGCGTCAAGGCCAACGGCCCGACGAAAACCATCAAGGACAAGACCCTGCCTGTCCTCTGAAATCCGACATCAACCTGTGGGAGCGAGCCTGCTCGCGAAAGCGGTGTTCCAGTCACCTTTTGTATTGGCTGACAGGCCTTCTTCGCGAGCAGGCTCGCTCCCACAGGTGACCGCATTCCATTGTGGGAGCGAGCCTGCTCGCGAAGGCGTCAGCCCGGCCAATATCAAACCTCAACCGGTACCGACAATTTTGGATCGCCCAGGGCGTGGCTCTTGGCATCAAAGAACCGCAACTCAACGCCGGTACCTTCAAACACCTTGGCGTAGTGACGTTTCTGATGCTGAATGAATGCGGCGCTGCGCGGGTAAATCGAGATCGCCACGCATCTCGGTCGGGCCAGGCGCAACGCGCGCACCAGATGCGCATCCTGCTCGCCCAGCGCATGGCCGAAGATGCACAGGCTGTCGCCATGAGCCAGTAATTGCTCGTAGCAGAACGACAGATAATCGGAGCTGCGAATGGTCTTGAGCTTGTCAGCGCTCGGCCCTTCGGTGACGAACAGCGGCACGTCGTCCAGCGTCTTGATCGTATTGTTGATGGCGAAACTGCCGAGCAGGGTGCCCTCGGTCGAGGTCAGTTTGCGTGCGGTGCCGTCCTGATTGCGCACCAGATGCAGACCACCGTGCAGGTACAGCAGACGCGGTTTGTCGGTGGCGCTCTGGCTCAGATCGAAACTCGCGTCTGCGCCGTTGAACAGGTCGTCAATGGCCTCGCCCGGGTGTTGCAGCGCCCAGTAATTGAGCAGGTCGTAGTTGGTGGTGAACACCGTGCGATAGCGCGCCAGTTCTGCATTGAGCACCGTCAGTGTCGAAGGCTGCACCAGCCGCCACGGGATGTGCACTGCGTGTACGGTGTTGATCAGCGCTTCCTTGATCGCGTAATAGCGATTGCGCGGCGCCGCTGAACTGACCGCCAGCGCCTTGTTGACCCGGCTGGTGGTTTTCAGGGCGCCCAGCACTTGCTCGAAGCTGCGGGTTTGCAGCGCGTCGAATACCGCCAGTTCCGATGGGCTCAGCGGTTTCTCTTCGACCGTACGGGCGTTTTCGAACAGCGAGTCGTAGCCGAAGTCATCCCACACCGCGCGGCTGGCGCCATTGCCCACCAGCAAACCCTGGAAATCGTTCGCGGCGCGCAGGGCGTTCCAGTCTTCGAGGGTGGCGTCGACATCGAGAAAATCGGTCATTGCGTGGGCGGTCTCAAAACAAAGGGCAGATGGACGGCGACTTTATCACGAGCGGACATTGAGCCAGATCAACATTGCTCGTGACCGATCGGTCGATCCTGTGTGCAACCGCCGAATCGAGGCAGTCGATCCGGCTTCAGTCAGGAGACACACGATGAGCAGCACCTTCTTCATTCCGGCGGTCAACATCATGGGCAGCGGCTGCCTCGACGAAGCCATGGTCGCGATTCGCAATTATGGCTTTCGCAAGGCGCTGATTGTCACCGACAGCGGGCTGGCCAAGGCCGGCGTGGCGGCGATGATCGCCGAGAAACTGGCGATGCAGGACATCGATTCGGTGATCTTCGATGGCGCCAGACCCAACCCGACCACGGCCAATGTCGAATCGGGGCTGGGGCTGTTGAAGGAAAGCCGTTGCGATTTTGTCGTGTCGCTGGGTGGCGGCTCGCCACACGATTGCGCCAAGGGCATCGCCCTCTGCGCAACCAATGGCGGGCAGATCGGCGATTACGAAGGCGTCGATCGCTCGAGCAAGCCGCAATTGCCGCTGATCGCCATCAACACCACCGCCGGTACTGCCAGCGAAATGACCCGCTTCTGCATCATCACCGACGAATCGCGCCACGTGAAAATGGCCATCGTCGACCGCAACGTCACGCCACTGCTGTCAGTCAACGATCCGGAACTGATGGTCGCGATGCCCAAAGGCCTGACCGCCGCCACTGGCATGGATGCACTGACCCACGCTGTCGAAGCCTACGTCTCGACCGCCGCCAACCCCATCACCGATGCTTGCGCGTTGAAAGCGATGAGCCTGATCAGCGGCAACCTGCGCCTGGCTGTGCGCGACGGCAGCGACCTGGCGGCGCGGGAGAACATGGCTTACGCGCAGTTCCTCGCCGGCATGGCGTTCAACAACGCCTCGCTCGGATTTGTCCACGCCATGGCGCATCAGCTCGGCGGCTACTACGACTTGCCTCACGGCGTGTGCAATGCCGTGCTGCTGCCACATGTGCAGAGCTTCAATGCGCTGGTCTGCGCTGAACGACTCAGGGATGTCGCCCACGCCATGGGCGCGGACATTCGCGGTTTCAGCGCGGAAGAGGGCGCCCAAGCGGCGATCAATGCCATTCGCAGTCTGGCCAAAGACGTCGAGATTCCCGGCGGACTGCGTGAGCTGGGCGCAAAACTCAGCGACATCCCGGTGCTCGCCGCCAATGCTTTGAAGGATGCGTGCGGACTGACCAATCCACGGGCGGCAGATCAGCGCCAGATCGAGGAAATTTTCCGCAACGCGTTTTGAATGAAGGCGCGCAGGCGAGCGAGGTCGAACAGTCCTTCGCTTGCTTCTGCGACCACGGTAAATGTCCGCACACGGCTCCAATCTGAAACCTGGCCGGCGATGTTGTGAACGGCGGATATACGGTACTGCCCGACCGCCAATGAGTGTGCAGCCGGTGTTTGCCATTTCCGGTCGCTTTCGACCGCTGCTCTGGCAATCTCCAGGCCAGTGTCCAGATCGAAAATACTGACGAATCCCTCGGCCCGTGCGACATCTCCCGACAACATCAGAGACGCATTTACCTCCGCTCCCTCAAGCGGTACGAAGACGCCCGGGACCTCGATTTCGGGCCGTAGTCGCACCTCATATCCGCGCTCTTCACTCCATTCAGACGTGATGCCTGCATACGTCTGGTGGGCGTGAATCTTCTGCTGGCCTGGAGCCTGGGCGCCGCTGATGCTGAACGCCCATCGTCCCTTTGCGCTGACCACCCCTGCACCGAGCGAATGAGTATTTTCAATGTTCCAGACCTGTACAAGCGCATCGGGTATGCCGCTGCCGAGCAACAATGTCGCAGGTCCCGTCGTGCTGGCCTCCTCGGGGTAGGTGATGGTCGGAGCCGGGGCAGGTTGTGACATTTGCTCGTCGCGAGTGCTCATCGTTCTTCTCGTCCATGGCTGATTTGAACGCTGAGGTTGGCATGACGTGCCTGAATTCGAACCTGTAAGAACTACCAGTCATCCAGTCTTTTTTGCACGGTGATCAATTTCGTTTTCTTCTAAAAAACTGTCATTTGTGTCAGTTGTCCGGCGTGGCTTCTTCGGGTCGAATGCTCCCAGCGAGGGGATCGATGTCGATCCCACAGGAGAATACGAACATGCCGGAATCCACCGCGCCATTGCCCCCAACCGTGCAGTCAGCCGGGGAGCTGGATGCTCAGTTTGGTCTGCGAACGCTGAAATTCCCCGGAGCGGCCAAGACCATTGCCGAAGGCGTGTCGATCACGCCTTCGGGGAAGATCATGGTCAGCGCTACCGTCGAGCAATCGGGCCATTCGTACTACGGCCTTGCGCGCCTGGATGCCGATGGCAATCCGGATCCGGATTTCGCCACCGGCGGATATCTCAGCGGCCAGTTCGGCACAGGCTCGCTCACCCAAGGCGGGCCATTGATCGTTGATGCGCTCGGACGGATCTGGATGTGCGGTGTGATTGCCGTGGTCAAAGACAAGACGCTTGAATACCAGCAAGTCATCGCGCGGTTTCTGCCCGACGGTTCGCCGGATATCGAGTTCGGCGGCGACAGTAATGGCTACCGGATTGTGCCCATGCGGATTCCGGCACTCTTTGGGGCGACCCATGGGCAACTGCTGCTGGCGAAATCCGATCCGCAGCTTGCGCAGCCGGACAGGCTGCTGTTTGTGACCGCGCAAAAGGGCAGTGGCCTGTTGACGCGATTCCATCTCGATGGCTCGGACGATTTATCGTTCGCCAGCAACGGTTGGCTGCCCCTGTCGCTGTCAGGCGTGGCCATTTCGCTGTCCGGGATCATCCAGCTCGACGATGGGCTGATTCTGCTGCACGGCAAAACAGAAATAACCAATCAGGGGTTGGTCATGGCATTCGACCACAACGGGAAAGTTGCAGAAGCGTTCGGCGACAAGGGCGTACTGCTATTGAACCTTCAGCGCGATGGTCACCCGCTCGAAAGCCGCGTGGAGCAGATCATTGAGCAAACGGCAGAGCGCTTGCTTCTGTTCGGTTCGGCGGTCGAGTCAACGGAAGGCACGAAACTGCAACATGCGTTCATCAGTGGTATCAACCATACCGGTGAGTTGGACGAAACGTTCAATGGCAAAAATCCTGTGATCACCCCAGCGACACAGCTACTGGATCTCAGGCAATGGACGGCAGGGTTCGCGCTGGACGACATCGCCGGCAAACGGATCGTTGCGGTCGGACAGACCTCTGGCAGCGCACGAGGCTTGCTGACGGGAGGCTTTCTGGTCGATGGCGCAGTGGATGATTCGTTTGATGTCGAGGGCGCGAAGGATATTTCATGGCCAGCCATCGATGCCTGCCTGCAAGGCTCATTCATCCTTGTGTTTGGTCGCAAGGACGACAGCGCGCAGTTGGTCCGCTTGCTGACCGCGCCTGTCACAAAACAGCGCGCCAGCATGGGCAACTGAGCAGTCAGCGGTAAAACCGGGCTATCCTGCCGGCTCGGATGAACCCTGCCTTCGAGCCCACCATGCTGCAAAAAAGCCTGATCCGCCGTCTCGACCTGATCACTCTGCAACTGTTCGTCGCCGTCCACGAGGAAGGCACGTTGACCCGTGCAGCTGCGCGCGAGGCCATCGCGGTTTCGGCGGCGAGCAAGCGGCTGATGGAGTTAGAGGAGGCGTTGGGCATCGCTTTGTTCGTGCGCCAGGCCAAAGGCATGGTCCTCACCCCGGCCGGTGAAACCCTGCTGCACCACGCCCGGCAGATGCTCTTCAATGTGGAAAAAATGGGCCTGGAACTGGGCGAGCACAGCCACGGTGTGCGTGGTTACGTGCGCATGCTGGCCAATCTTTCGGCGATCATTCAATTCCTGCCCGAAGACTTGCGCGACTTCTCCGCGCAGCATCCGCAGGTCAAGACCGACCTTGAAGAACGCCCCAGCGCCGGGGTGATTCAGGGCGTGCTCGACGGCGTTGCGGACCTCGGCATCTGCTCCGACGACAGCGACATCAAAGGTCTGTACAGCGCGCTGTATCGCCAGGACAAACTGGTGGTGGTGATGCTGCCGGAGCATCCGTTGGCTGCGCATGAATCGGTGGCCTTCGATGAAACCCTCGACAGCGACTACGTTGGTTTGCACGCGGCCAGTTCGATCAACATGCGTACCCATGCAGCGGCGCGGCAGGCCGGTAAAGTCCTGCGCATTCGCATTCATGTGCCGGGGTTCGATGCGGTGTGCCGGATGGTCCAGGCGAACATGGGCATCGGCATTCTGCCGCAGCGAGCCTATGAGTTGTTTGGTCAGGCACTGGGCTTGCGCGCGGTGCCGCTGACCGATGTCTGGTCCGATCGCGCGCTGATTGTGGTGGTGCGCGATGAGGCAGGGTTGTCACCGGTGAGCCGGATGTTGTTTGAGCATTTGCGCGGGCGGTAGATCTTCATTGCAGCTGATGGCCTCTTCGCGAGCAGGCTCGCTCCCACATTGAACTTGTGTGGACACAGAATCTGAAACCACTACAGGACCTTGTGGGAGCGAGCCTGCTCGCGAAGGCGGCCCTGAATTCACCACGCAATCACAGCGGAGCATTCGCATTTCGCGAACGCCCATTGCCGAGAGACGGCTGGATTCGCTGACGATCGTTCCTCTAGCCTTGGCGACATATTCCAAGAACAAGAGGTACCCGCGATGACTGCCCCTTTGAGTGCAATCAAAGTGATCGAGATCGGCACCCTGATCGCCGCGCCGTTTGCCGCGCGCATGCTTGCCGAGTTCGGCGCCGAGGTGATCAAGATCGAAGCCATGGGTCAGGGCGACCCGCTGCGCAAATGGCGCAAGCTGCACGAGGGTACTTCGCTGTGGTGGTACCTGCAATCGCGCAACAAGAAATCCCTGGCGCTCAATCTCAAATCCGCTGAAGGCATCGAACTGGTCAAGCAACTGGCCGGTGATGCAGACGTGATCATCGAAAACCTGCGTCCCGGTGCGCTGGAAAAACTCGGTCTGGGCTGGGACGTGCTGCATGCCCTGAATCCGAACCTGACCCTGGTGCGTATCTCCGGCTACGGCCAGACCGGCCCGTACCGCGACCGGCCCGGCTTCGGTGCGATTGGCGAGGCCATGGGCGGCATCCGCTACACCACCGGCAATCCCGATTCGCCACCGGCGCGAGTCGGCGTCAGCCTCGGCGATTCGCTGGCCTCGCTGCACGCGGTGATCGGCGCGCTGATGTCGCTGTTGCGGGTCAAGACCGGGCAGGGCGGTGGGCAGATCGTCGATGTGTCGCTGGCGGAAAGCGTGTTCAACGTCATGGAAAGTCTGGTGCCGGAATACGACATGCTCGGCCATGTTCGCGAGCGCAGCGGCGGTGCCCTGCCGGGTATCGCGCCCTCCAATACTTACCTCACGGCCGACGGCGCTTATGTGGTGATTGCTGGCAACAGCGACCCGATCTACAAGCGTCTGATGCACACGATCGGCCGCGCAGACCTGGCCGAGGCAGAGGAATTCGCCCACAACGACGGCCGTGCGGCGCAGAGCGGTTTGCTCGATGCGGCCATCACGCACTGGACCAGCAGCCTGCCGATTGACGAGGTACTGGCCGCCCTCGAAGCCGCTGAAGTGCCGGCCGGGCGCATCTACTCGGTGGCTGACATCGTCGCCGATCCGCACTATCAGGCGCGGGACATGTTGCTCGATGCCGACTTGCCCGGCGGCGCAACGGTGAAAATGCCCGGCATCGTCCCCAAACTCTCGGAGACTCCCGGCGGAGTGAACTGGTCCGGACCGGAACTGGGCCAGCACACCGACGCTATTCTGGCCGGGCTGGGGCTGGCTGAACTCGACATCGAACGCCTGAAAAGCCAGGGGGTGGTGCAATGATCACTGACTATTCGCACAAGCTCATCGTCCAGGAAGTCTCGCCGCGCGATGGCTTGCAGATCGAGCCGACATGGGTGGAAACCGCTGACAAGATCGCCCTGATCAATCAATTGTCTCAGGCCGGATTCAGCCGCATCGAAGCCGGCTCGTTCGTCTCGCCCAAAGCCATTCCGGCCCTGCGTGACGGCGAACAAGTGTTCAACGGCATTCAGCGCCAGCCGGGTGTTATTTACGTGGCGTTGATCCCCAACCTCAAAGGCGCGCAACGCGCACTGGCGGCGAATGCCGATGAGTTGAATCTGGTGATGTCCGCCAGCCAGACCCACAACCTGGCGAATATGCGCATGCGTTGCGAAGAGTCGCTGGCGGCGTTCGCTGACATCGTTGCGTTTGTCAGCGGCTCAGGTGTGCGCCTCAACGGCAGCATCGCCACCACGTTCGGTTGTCCGTTCGAAGGCCGGATCGATGAGGATCGTGTGCTGCAGGTCGTTGACGCCTATCAGGAACTCGGCATACAGGGCATCAGCCTCGCCGACACCACCGGCATGGCCAATCCGCGTCAGGTCGATCGCTTGGTGCGGCGCGTTTTGCAACGGGTTTCACCGACCGACCTGACCCTGCATTTCCACAACACCCGCGGCCTTGGCCTGTGCAATGTGCTGGCCGCTTACGAGGCCGGCGCGCGGCGCTTCGATGCGGCGCTGGGTGGCCTCGGTGGCTGCCCGTTTGCCCCGGGGGCGTCAGGCAACATCTGCACCGAAGACCTGGCGAACCTGTGCGATGAAGTCGGCATTCCCACCGGGATCGATTTGCCGCTGTTGCTGAAGCTTTCGCGCGGCTTGCCGGCGCTGTTGGGCCACGATGTGCCCGGCCAACTGGCCAAGGCCGGGCGCAATTGCGATCTGCATCCGATGCCGACCTGAAGATACAAAACCCTTGTGGGAGCGAGCCTGCTCGCGAACGCGGTGTGTCATTCAACATCGGTATCGACTGATCTGGCGCATTCGCGAGCAGGCTCGCTCCCACAGTTCAAAAGCATTCAGCAGTAACCAGACAACAAAAACAATCGGACGCCCATCGGCAGTCCGCCTGGAGAAAAATCTATGAGCCTCAATGTAATGGAGGCGGGCGTGAATCCGTCCGTCGATCACGACGCCGAAAAAGCCTTGATCAGCAAAGTCGCCTGGCGGTTGATGCCGCTGATCATGGTCTGCTACCTGTTCGCCTTTTTCGATCGCATCAACATCAGCTTCGCCAAATTTCAGCTGCAGGCCGACCTGAGCCTGAGCGACACCGCGTATGGCTTGGGCGCCGGGCTGTTCGTGGTCGGTTACGTGCTGTTCGAAGTGCCTAGCAACATGATGCTGTACAAGGTCGGCGCACGGCGCTGGATTGCGCGGATCATGATGTCGTGGGGCGTGGCGACGGCGGCGATGGTCTTCGTCAACAGCGAATGGCAGTTCTATGCGCTGCGCTTCGTCATCGGCGCGATGGAAGCCGGTTTTGCCCCGGGCGTGCTGTATTACCTGACCCTGTGGTTTCCGCAGCACTTCCGTGGCCGCATCACCTCGATGCTGTTTCTCGCCTCGGCATTCGCCGGGCTGGTCGGCGCGCCGTTCTCCGGGCTGGTGCTGCAACACCTCGACGGCGTGTTGGAGATGCGCGGCTGGCACTGGTTGTTCCTGCTCGGTGGCGTGCCGTGCATCGCCCTCGGTTTCCTGGTGCTGACGCAGCTCAAGGACCGCATCGAGGATGCGCACTGGCTCACCGCTGACGAGAAGAAGTTGCTCTCCAGCCGCATCGCCCATCACGAGCCACACAAGAGCGGCGGCTCATTGCTCGCGGCGTTGAAAATTCCCGGGTTCCTGACGCTGGGTTTGATCTACTTCCTGATTCAGGTCGCGTCCTACGGGTTGAATTTCTGGGCACCGCAATTGATCCGCAGCGCCGGCACCGAAAGCCCGGTGATGATCGGCCTGCTGACCGCCATTCCGTACATCTGCGGGGCGATCAGCATGGTCGTGATCGGGCGCTTGTCAGATGCCACTGGTGAGCGGCGCAAGTTTGTCGCCGGGCTGGTGATCGTCGGCGCAATCGGCTTTTTCAGCGCAGGAATCTTCGCCAGCCACACGACCTTCCTGATCGTCGCGCTCGGCCTGCTTGGCGCCGGCATCATCGCTTCGATCCCGAGCTTCTGGACCCTCCCACCGAAACTGCTGGCGGGCGCCGGTGCCGGCGCAGCGGGCGGGATCGCGGTGATCAATACCCTGGGGCAGTTCGGCGGGATCGTCAGCCCGGTCATGGTCGGACGCATCAAGGACCTCACCGGCAGCACCACCCCGGCGCTGTACGTCATCGGCGTCGCCGCGCTGATCGCCGCAGCGTTGCTGCTGTGGGGCTTGCCGCAGAAGTTGCGTACGCTGGACAAGTATTGAGATTGGCGGCGTCGGCGATGACGCCTTCGCGAGCAGGCTCGCTCCCACATTTGCAATGCGGCTTTCCTGTGGGAGCGAGCCCCCTCGCGAATTGCGACTTCAGACACATGAGAAGATTCGCTGGCCAGATCTGTTGAATCCTCCGATGCAGAAAGGGATAGTGCGCGCCTGGAAATATCTTCAAGGAGCGGGAATTGACAATGAAGTCCATATGGATCAGCGCTGCCACGCTCTGCGGGTGGTTGATGGCTGGGCAGGCGTGGGCCGATTGCACGCCGCCTGCGCTCAGTGGGGAAGCGGACTTTTCTTTGTGCAAGAACTGGCCGGCTTATCCGCAGCTGACGATTACCGCGCTATCGACGTTCGCGCCCGATCCCGTCTATGGCCAGGAGGGCAGGGTGGGTTCATACGATCTGGATCTGGCCGTCATCGCGGCCGGCAGCTCCAACCCGCTGGCGACCTATCATCAGCCGTCGACGTTTCTCTCCGATGCGATCGCGCTGGAGAGTCTGGAACTCGACACCGCGCGTTATAAACTCACGCCCGACCTTCGCGCATTCGGCGTACGCGCCCATTTCAAAGGCTCGTCGCGTGTCAATCCGCTGGATGAAACCCTGCTGTCGCTCTACGTGAAAGAGGGCGACAAACTGCGCCCGGTGCTGGATCGCTTGGTCGTCTACAGCTTCAGTGGCGAATGGGACGGCAATTGCGCCGGGGAGCGAGCGGAGACGGTGCGTACGCTTGAGATGGGCAAAACCAGTTCCCATGGTTACGCCGATATCATTGTCCGCTCGGTCACCATGGGCCTGGTCGGTGAGGGACCGGCTGACGCCTGCGAATCGAAAACTACCCACGAAAAGCCGGTACTGACCACGTTGCGCTATGACGGCAAAACCTACGTTTTGCCGCAAGGTTTCAAGGGCATTTGACTGGTGTTACTGATACGAATACTTCAAGGAAGAATCATGAATCTGCATCTCCGAATCTATATCGCCCTCGGCTTGTTCGCGCTTACGGCCCAGGTCCATGCCGCTTGCGAAGTAAAAAAATTCGACGGCCATACTCTCTCGCGCTGCAAAATCTGGCCTGCGTTCAACACTCAATCAATTGCAGCGAAGGCCACCTTCGTTCCCGATTCCGCGGGTGCTCAAGACGGCGTGTTCGATCTGGCACTGTCAGTAATCAACGCCACGACGGGCAACACAGTCGCCCGTTATGCCAAACCCGGCGCTTACAACTCCGATGCGATCAGCTTCGATGATCTGATCATCGATACGGCGCGTTACCGCTTGGCGGCGGATGTCCGTGCGTTCGGGCTGCGATCGACGTTCATGAGCCACGGTTCCAGAGCGAATCCGTACTCCAAAACCGACCTGGCTTTGTATGTTCGCGAAGGCAATCGCTTACGCCCAGTGCTGGAAGGCCTGGTGGTGCGCAAGGATTTCGGTGAGGGTACCGGGGACTGCGATACGCGAGACACACGCATTCGCAGGACTGTCGAAATCGGCTCATCCAGCCACAACGGGTTTGCGGATCTGATCGTCAGTTCCAGCGGTTCGTTGATGGAGTCTTTCACTTCGGGCAAACAATGCGCTTCGAAAACCACCAACCTGAAGAACACCCAGGTCACCCTGGCCTACGACGGCCAGCAATATGTCGTTCCCGAAGACCTCAGAGGTTACTGATTCGATGCTTACCGGTCTTAACCACCTGACCCTGGCCGTCCGCGATCTGCAGCGCAGTCTGGCGTTTTATCGCGATGTGCTGCAATTGAACGTCGAAGCGACGTGGGATAACGGCGCCTATTTGTCACTGCCCGGACTGTGGTTGTGCTTGTCAGAAGATCCTCAGCGCAGTGGGGAGCCGGGCGCGGACTATACCCATTACGCTTTGAGCGTGAGCGCGGCAGACTTCACTTCACTGGTTGAGACGTTGAAATCGGCTCAGGTGCCGCAGTGGCGAGACAACCGTAGCGAGGGCGCGTCGTTCTACTTTCTCGACCCCGACGGGCACAAGCTGGAAGCCCATGTCGGCGATTTGCAATCGCGGCTGGCTGCGTGTCGGCAGAAACCGTACCCCGGCATGCGTTTTAACGACGCGCAGTGATCGGGCGCAGTCGGCTGATATAGACTGGCCGCCACGTGTTCTGGCGCTCGCAGGTTTTCCATGACTCCATCATTGCTGTTGGCCGTTCTGGCTTCGGGTTTCATCTACGGGATCACCCCCGGGCCGGGCGTGCTGGCGGTGTTCGGGATTGGCGCGGCCCATGGGCGGCGGGCCGGGGCGGGGTTTCTGTGTGGGCATCTGCTCGGCGACGTGATCTGGTGCAGTACCGCGCTGGTGGCGATTGTCGGTGCGCGGGAAATCGGCAGCACCGCGTTCGATGTCCTCGGCGTGCTCAGCGCGGTGTACCTGTTCTGGCTCGGCTGGCGTGCGGTGCGTGCCCAACGCCGTAGCGGCGACGAGGCGCAAGGCGCGGCGCGGCAGCCGTTCTGGCACGGCATCGTCTTCGGCCTGACCAATCCCAAGGCGTACCCGGTGGCGGTGGCGACCTTTACGGCGCTGCTGTCGAGCCGCGCCGAACTGCTTAATTGGTCGATGCTGCCGGCGCTGATCGCCCTGAGCTTTATCGGCGGTGCGCTGGCTTACGCTATCCTCATCGGCGTGGTCGGCGCGCAGCGGGTGCGCACGGTGTATCAGCGTCATGAGCTGCTCATCACCCGTTTATGCGGCGTGATGTTTATCGGCTTCGCCATCAATGCGTTGATGCACGCGCTGCCGGGGCTGCTGCCGAACAAGGGCTGATACAAACGCCGTTCGTCGCGCCTCGCCCGGTTTTTCTAAACCTTTGACCGTTAAAGCATTCCTAACAGAGGCGGACGCTTGTCCGCCGCGAGCATTTTGAGCAGCGGGTGAAACTCGGCCCGCGTGAATTATCAACGAAGGAGGGCGCGACCATGAGCCGGATGGCCACCCGTTTACGTAATGCCAGTTTTGCGACTCTGCTGGGCCTGTGCGCCAGCACTGCGTTCGCACAGTCGCCTGCCGAATTCATCAACGATGCCTCTGCCAAAGGCATGGCCGACATCGAAGCCAGCCGTCTGGCCCACGGCAAGACTGAATCCAAAGAGGTGAAGGATTACACCATCGTCGTCATCAACGACCGCACCACGGCCAACCAGCATTTGGCGAAAATCGCCAAGAAGCTCGACCTGCCGGTTGCCCCCCGCGAAGAACTCGCCGACAAGGCCAAAGAGTTGATGCCGGAAGTGAAGGACGGCGCGACTTTCGATCAGGCCTACGCCGCCAGTCAGGTCAAGGCGACCGAAGAGGCCATCACCCAGATCGAGCAACAGGCACAGACCACCGACGTGCCGGAAATCAAAGCGTTTGCCGATGAGACTTTGCCGAAGCTGCAAAGCCATCTGGAGAAGGCCCGCGCGTTGCAGGCCAGTCGCTAACTTCGCTGTATTGTTCAGCGCGAATGCAATCTTGAGTTGAAAAGCGATGCTTCCCCTGTGGGAGCGAGCCTGCTCGCGGAAGCGGTCTGTCAGTCAATGATGTTTTGACTGACCCTCCGTCTTCGCGAGCAGGCTCGCTCCCACAGGGTGTGTTTACTTGCTCAGCACTCATTCAAATCCTGCTTTGGCTTGCTCTTGTCGCCAAGCCCCTCAAGATCAAACACCTGATTCTCACCCAGCGCGCGGTAATGCCGGCGCAGCGCTTCAAGCTGTTTCAGATCCAGCGCCTCCAGCCCGAGCATCGCGTTCTGCGCTTCCTTGTTCACCCGCAGCAGCTCATCGAGTTTCAAGTGCAGAATGTCGGTATCACGGTTCTGCGTGTTCTGAATCAGGAACACCATCAGGAACGTGATGATCGTCGTCGATGTATTGATGATCAGTTGCCAAGTGTCGTTGTAACCAAAAATCGGCCCGCTCAAACCCCACAACCCGATCAGAATCAACGCCCCCATGAACGTCTTCGGGCTACCGGCCCACAGGGCAAGTTTTTGGGCAATTTTTGCGAATTTCATGATGGGAGTCCTTGTTTTGGGAGCTTGAAATTCAGACATCGGCGTTGCGCTGAAAATTCTGTTTACAAAGTTTCGGCGCAGGACTTTGGTAGGGAAGGCGTGCCGCACGGATCGCTGTATTGTGTCGGCAGTTGCCAGAACACCCTCGACAGGAGAACGCAATGAGTTGGTCTGCCCAGCAATACGTCGCTTTCGAAGATGAACGCACCCGCCCGGCCCGTGATCTGTTGGCGGCGATACCCACGGCGCACGCCCGGGCGGTGGTGGATATCGGTTGCGGGCCGGGCAATTCCACCGAGTTGCTGGTGCAGCGTTTTCCCGAGGCCAGGGTCAGTGGCCTGGACAGTTCGGCGGACATGATCGCCGCCGCGCGCAAGCGCTTGCCCGATGTGCAGTTCGAGGTGGCCGAGATCGACAAGTGGACCGATGAAGCCCCGTTCGATGTGATCTTCGCCAATGCGGTGCTGCAATGGGTGCCTGATCACGCTTCGTTGTTGCCAGCCCTGGCCAGCAAGCTTTCAGATGGTGGCAGCCTGGCGATCCAGATGCCGGACAACCTCAACGAACCGTCCCACCGCTTGATGCGTGACATCGCCGCCGATGGGCCGTGGGCGAGCAAGTTGGCAGACGCTGCCGGGCAGCGTACCGACATGGCCAGTGCCAGTGAGTATTTTTCAATGCTGCGCCCGCACTGCGCGCGGGTCGATGTGTGGCGCACCACCTATCATCACCAACTTCGCGATGGTGCGGCGGGGGTGGTGGAGTGGTTCAAGGGCAGTGGTTTGATTCCGTTTCTGAACCCGTTGGCCGAGGAGGAACGGGCGCAGTATCTGCAGCGGTATCTGGCGGAAGTTGCCAAGGCTTATCCGGCCTTGGCTGACGGCTCGGTGCTGCTGCCGTTTCCACGTTTGTTTATTGTTGCGACTCGCTGAATCAAGCCTCTAACTTTCTGGGGTTCGCCACGTTATCTCAGGTCGGCGCATCCCTTGAAAGCAATCCGGTCGGTTCCCTCTCCCTCGGGAGAGGGCTAGGGCTAGGGTGAGGGGCCTCTTGGCGCATGCAAATCCGATCACCGCTGCAACGCCACCATCATCGTCCTCTGGCATCCTTTCAACTCGTTCACGCTGAATTCGTCGGAAATTTCGTTCTCTTTTCCAGGCTTTTACACGTGGTGCGCCATGGCTGTTTAAAGTCGAACCGCGTTACGTCCCGATGCCTACAAATCCTTGCGCCGCTGCCTACCGGTACGCCAGAATCCGCCGGCTTGTGCGCCTAGAGGGCGGTCGGTAACCTGGTTCGCGTCACTGATTTCCAGTGATCGGGTTTAGCAGCCCGCCCAGGATTGACCAACGGTTGCACATGTACCTTCCAGTCAGGCTTCGCCTGCACTTGATGGTGGCTGTGCGCATGGCACCCTCGGGTGCGCCGGGTTTTGGACTTCCTACCGGTCTGCTAACTTGCGTACAGCTGCCACCCTTTCGTATAGCAGCGGGACGGTTGCAGTTACCACTACAGGAAGATTCCATGTTCAAGGTAACGCCAAATCCACCGGAAACCGATCCGACCTCTCCGTACGAGTCCCTCGATTCGAAAAAACTCCACGAAGCCGCCGAACGCGCCCTCGACCACTACCTCATTTCGCCGAAAACCAGCTCACCGCCATACCAGACCAGCAGCATGTTCATGGTCAACCCGAGCACCGACACCGAGTCGCTATTGGTCAACGCCAGCGAATCCCTCGGCTCGGCCAGCGTCATGCTCGGCGACTTCGCCGCCATGCTCGACGGCAGCCAGCGCAAAACCCTGCTCGGCATCGCCCAGGTCGTCATGCTGGGCGAGCTGGCGGTGAATCGGGCGCTGGATAATGTGGTGCCGGTCGGTTAACCGGCGCTGATTTCCGGGCAAAAAAAACCGGTCGTTGCGACCGGTTTTTCGGCTAGTGCAGCGTCAAAACCGCTGATCAATACCAGGTTTGTCCTCTTGAAAGGGCTCGGAAGGGGGAATCGGGAATTGCTGCTCCTCATACTCCCCCACCCGCCGAGCGAGAATTTCCAATTCATCGCCTTCCGGCGAGTTCATCTCAGCGCCCCAGATCTGCTCGATACGCAGCAATGCTGCGGACAAGTCTTCAGTGCTCCGAATGGGTTTGATGTCCATAAATGATGTCCGCTTTGGTAACCACATGAGCGGCGATCTTGAACGGCACGACAAACGCTGTGTTCATCATTACGTTGCCAAATATGACTGCATTGCGGAGAGTCAGATTCGCGGTGACAAAAGCGGCCACGCGCGTAATCCTCAGTGTCAGCGGTGTAGCAATCAGAAGATCTCTAATGCTCCACGGAATTAGTGAAAATTACTCAAAAATGGTCATATCTGATCCTTAAGGAAGATTAGATAGCTACAATGGCTCAATTAAGATCCTTAAGAATTGGAAGGGTTTGCCATGTCATTCATGCATTTGCTTCACTCGCCGGCTGAGATCGCTAGAAATGTCGGAGAAAACGCCAAAATCCTGCGGCTCTCCAAAAACCTTTCCCGCAAGACGCTCGCAGAAAAGGCGGGGGTTTCCGAATCCACCATCAAGCGATTCGAAGCGACCGGGCTCGTGACGTTGGAGGCTTTGATCCTGATAGCCACTGCGCTTGATGAACTCAACGCTGTGACCAAGCTGTTCAAACCAGAGCAACCGAGCTCGCTGGATGAGCTGAAGAATGCCAGGCGCAAGAGAGGGATGCGCTGATGATCAAGCCTTTCAAACACACAGAAGCGCTGAATGTTTTGAAAGAGGGCGCCAAGGTTGGCGAGCTGGTCAGAGTCGCGGGCCGGGGGATTTACTTCGCTTACGATCCGGGTTGGCTTGCCACTGGCTACAATCTTTCGCCGCTGGCAATGGCTTGGGACGAAAAGCCCCAGTTGGCCAGGAACACCAGCCTCTTCGAAGGGCTACACGGACCGTTCGCCGATTCACTGCCTGACGGCTGGGGCATGCTGCTGATGGATCGATATTTCGACAGCGCCTTCGGTGACGGCACCCACCTTACCCTCACAGCGCTTGATCGCCTTGCTTATATGGGCGAGCGCAGTATGGGTGCGTTTGAATATCAGCCGAAGGCGGAAAAAACAGAGCTCACAGGCCCTTTGGATATTTGCCAACTCTACGAAGCTTCAATCGAAGTTCAAGAGGGTGAGACCCCTGCAGTGCTTACCAAATTGCGACTGGCCGGTGGCTCACCGGGGGGCGCACGACCGAAGGCAATCGTGGCGCTGTCTGCCGACAAAAAACACGCAATTTCGGCCTTTGATGCCCTGCCCGAGGGCTATGCACATTGGATCGTGAAGTTCAGGGCATTGTACGAACCGATTGAAACCGGCGGCATCGAACTCGCCTATGCCGAGATGGCTCGTGCCGCCGGAGTGACCATGGCTGAATCGGATCTTCTGGATGTGCAGATGCCTGGCGGCGAGGTTGAGCGTTTCTTCGCAACCCAGCGCTTCGACCGCGACGGCGAGCGCAAGATTCACATGATGACCGTCTCGGCGCTCATGTACGCGGACTACCGCGCATTGTCATCCATCGACTACCCGAACTTGCTCAAGCTCACTCAGGTGTTGACCAGAAGCTCCGTCGAAGTGGAAAAGATGGCCAGGTTAATGATCTTCAATGCGCTGTCTCACAACCATGACGATCATGCGAAGAACTTTGCCTTTCTCTGCCACAATCCTGAAAAAAAAGGCGAGAAAGAAACCTGGACGCTGTCCCCGGCATACGACCTGACCTTCGCAAACGCCATGGGCGAGCACACCACTGACTTCGGTGGCCGCACTCCCGGCACGCCTACGCGCAAGCGAATCATGGAGATCTGCAAGGATTACAAATACCTCAAGGCCGAGGAATATATCGAGCAGACTCTCGCTGCGCTCGCCAACTGGAAGAAAGTATTCACTCGATTGAACGTCCCGCACAAAGCCGGGGAGCCGATCTTCAATGTACTGGCGAGGCTGCATCTGGATTTCGAGAAGTAACCTGATGACTATTAGCTATACGACGCATTGCTTATATGCAAGGGGCTTTGAAGGGACTATATAGGGGTGTCGAATTTGGCAGTTTGGTATCTTTAAAGGGAATTCGCTTGCTCAGGGTACCCTACAGGCAGGCCCGAGGCGATCATCGCCTCAGGCCTGCCTGTAGGGTACCCTGATCGAAGCCTTTGTCAATCGCGAGCTTCAATACATATCAGAGCAGAATAATCTGAGATCGGCATTCACAAAATGCGCAATAAACTACACTGTTTGCATTTGTCTCTGACTGGCCTCGAAATGCCTCGTCTGGTAAGGCATTAGCGCTTGAACCTTCAAGCCCAAGCCCTTTTCAAGACCCCAAGATAGCGCTAGACGATCAACGCGGCCTTTGGCAATGATGCCGCTCTTTTTGTGAGCGACAACCAGGTCAAGAGCGCGATTAGCCTCAGACACTCGAGCATCTGTAGCGCAAGTGAATTGCGTTAGACGCTCAAGGAGATAGCCAGCACGTCTAACCTCAACATCGCTACGGCGCGTACGCAAAAAAGAATTCAATGCGGTTTCAAGATTATCATTCGAATACCAAAATGCACGGGCAGCACGTACCAAGACAGCGTCATCCGCTTGATCGAGGGGGCGCTTCGCCAGTCGTTCCAATTCAGTCGAGAGGACGGTGGCGCTAGGGCGCTTCGTCTTCATCGTTAGTCTCCAGGTAATCCGCAATGATGCGCTTGAGAATTGAGGTTGGGGGTTCCTTGTTACCAACGTACACGTCAATTGCTTGTGTCGCCAGTCGATTCAGATCTGTGGTTAAGATTAGCCCCATTCGAAGCAGCTTTTCAATATCCTCAATGTCTTGCTCGGTAGCACGTCCCAGCTTTGAGATTGCCAAATCCAACGGTGCAGCGAGAAAAATGTGGATGGGGGAATCTTCGTCGAACTCTTTAAGACGAATCGCCCGATCAAGATAGTCTTCATGCAACGGCCCAAGCGTTGTGTTGAAGGTGAGATCATAGTTTAGAGCCAGCGTTCGCCCGGCTGGGTCAATGAAGGACTCGGGAGTCGCTCCCAGGTTTTCGATGAGTTCGTCCTTGCTCAGGGACCGATCACAATAAAAAATTTCACCATCGATATCGACCGAAACCCGGTGATTGGTATACAGGTGTACTGCTACGCCACCGAATATGATGATTTTCACTGACCCGGGCGCGTATCCGTCGAGCTCTTCCTGAACTCCTTTGAACATTGCTACAACCGCTTGTCCGAGCGGCTTGCTGGTGTCGACAATGGCGGTGTGCACATCCGGGGCTTCTATCCTCATAGGATCTCCTCCTTGGAGATGGCAATAACTGGATACGATCCATGCGCGGGTATTGGCTATCTCCGTTTCTATTCGGGTTTACCGTATCGCATGCGACACCTCGAAAACTCTGGAGCAATTCGCAGGGGCTGAACTCGGTCGCACTGTAACCTGGTAGATACGAAGACTCACTGGATGGCCAATCTACTAGCTCTGCCGAACTGCCTGCACAGATACGTTGTTGCTACTTGTATCCTTGCACGCCCCGATTATTGACTGATCCCTGCTTAACTCTTGCATCTAAGACCGAACTCTAGTGCTCGTGCGCGAAGCAGAACGATGTGCCGAGGCATATCTGTGAAGCGCTTGCGCTTCTCGGCGGTGAGCATTTTGCGCTGTGTTAGAGAGGCTTTCGGACTGAGCCACATAGCTCGGTCCCGATCAAACTGATCTGGTGTTGCGAGACGCAGCTCGGCTGTCGGCAACAGCAGTCCAATTGCAAGTTGTGTGATGCGCCTGCCTTGATGTTGATGCAGGACTTGCGGGAAGGGCAGTAGCTCGGTCAAAAAAGTGTGGAGCGGGTAGAGGGAATCGAACCCTCATCTAAAGCTTGGGAAGCTTTCGTTCTACCACTAAACTATACCCGCTCAGAGCGGCTGACTTTGTACCAGACTCGGCCACGGATTTGAAGTTTTCTTTTCTCTGCGAGGGCTTTGCCGCGCAGAAATCGGTCGATCGCGAGCAAGGGCTGCGCCGGTGCAACAGGCACTTCAAGATTGCAGCCTTGCCCGCGATGACGCTGTTTCAAATGGCCAGTGCATGTTGATCCTGCACAAACGAGTAGCGCGTTCGGCTGGCTTGCGGCGCAGGTTTCAGAAAGCCGAGCAGGGCGTTCTGGCTGTCGCGGCAGGCGGCCTTGTGCTCCATGTCGAGGAAGTGCCCGGTGGCTTGCAGGGTGGTGAAGCTGCTGTGCGCTACGTGATTGCCAAACAGGCGTGCGTCTTCAGCAGCGGTGTATTCGTCCCATTCGCCATTCAGGAACAGCACCGGCACGTTGATCTTTTTCGCCGCATTCAGATAGCACTGGCGATCGCTGTGCAGTACGTCGTTGATGTGAAAGTGCATCTGCCCGTACTCATGCTCGGCGAGGCTGCTGACATGGCGATAGTTGAAGCGCTTGAACAGCGACGGCAGGTGTTTGCCAATCGTGTTGTTGACCAGATGACCGACCCGATCGCCGTCTCGGCTGCCGAGGTAATCGACGCCGCGCTCAAGGTAATCGAGCATGTGCGCATTGATCACCGGGGAGAACGAGCTGATCACGGCTTTTTCGATGCGCCGCGGTTGCTGGGCGAGGGCGACCAGAGTGGCGGCGCCGCCCCAGGAGAACGACAGCACGTGTTCGGCGGCGAAGTGATCGATCAGCTCCAGCAGAATCTGCCCTTCGACTTCCTTCGTCAGATGTTTCTCATGCCGGTTGTGGGCTTTTGAGCGGCCCGCGTAGGGCTGGTCATAGCAGACCACGTTGAATTGCGGGTGCAGGTTTTTCACGGTCTGTGCAAACGACGCAGTCGTGGCCATCGAGCCGTTGACCAGAATGATGGTCTTTTCTGCGGCGTCTGCGCGATAGAACTCCGTGTAAACCCGATACTGACCCTGTATATCCAGCACAGCGATTTCTGGCCTCATGTCATAAGACTCCTGGCAAGCAAGCGGGTATGCGCGCAATCGAGATTGCACGAGCTTTGTGACAGGTAGGCATACGCCTGAAATTTGCTGGCCCATGTCGATCCGGTACGGCAGGTCGACGGGTGTTGTTATTGGCGGGCAGATTGCCGGCTGAGGCGCAGCCCTTGAGGGCAGACGACCGACAAAAAGTTTCTTGGAAGTATGTAGTGACTCATCGGTCACATTTCGGCCGACGTCCTGATTCAAGCAGGGGACTCAGGATCACGCAAGTGCCGTCGGCGAATTGTTCGACAACTTCGGCTGAGCGGTCGCCGGCTTAGAACAAATGAATCTCTTCGGTGCGCAAAGCGCGGTATTCGCCCGGTTTTAGCGCGTGATCGAGGGTCAGTTCGCCGATGGATTCGCGGTGCAGGCGCAGGACTTTGTTGTTGAAAAACCCAAACATGCGCTTGACCTGATGGTAGCGGCCTTCAACGATGCTCAGTCGCGCCGAGCGTGGGCCGAGCAGCTCCAGTTGCGCCGGTTGCGTGGTCAGATCTTCAAAAGCGAAGTAAATGCCCGCGGCAAATTTCAGCGCGTAGCTCGGGTCGATGTCCTGTTCGGTTTCGACGTAATAGACCTTCGGCAGTTTGGTTTGCGGCTGCGTCAGGCGTCGCGACCAGGCGCCGTCATTGGTGATCAGCATCAGCCCGGTGGTATTGAAATCCAGACGTCCGGCGATGTGCAGATCGTCCTTGTGCGGTTCATCGAGCAGGTCGAGCACGGTCGCATGCTGCGGATCGCGGGTGGCGCTGACGCAACCCGGCGGTTTGTGCAGCATGAAATAGCGCGCCGGTTTACCGCTTTGCAGCACCTCATCATCGACTTCGACTCGACTGAATTCCAGCACCTCACTGTGCGGGTCGCTGACGACTTTTCCGTCAATCCGCACGCGCTTTTCCACCAGCAACAGGCGAACCTGCTGACGGTTGTAGCGGGGCAGATTGCTAAGGAAGCGGTCGACGCGCATGGTCAGGATTCAACGGATGAAGGGCCGCGCATCTTACGGGATCGGCCGCCGGCCTGCTTGCAGTTGCGCTTCGACCTGTGCGCAGCGCGGGCACAGGCAGGCTTGATTGCGCAGCGCGGCCGGCAGCGCTTCGAGCACCGCCGGGTCGATGGACACGCCATAGCACCAGCATTCGCGGTCGGCGGTGCGCGGGTCGGCGAGGCTGCATTCGTTGCGCGCACCGCAGGCCGGGCAGTGGTCGGGTTTGACGTCGTTATCAGGCATAGGTCGAGTGCGGCATTTCCATGCAGGTGCGGTTGCGCCCGGTTTGCTTGGCGCGGTACATCGCATGATCGGCCCGCGACAGCAGAGTGTGCAAGGTGTCATCGCGTTGCACGGGGGCGGCGCCGATGCTTACGGTCAGATGCAGGGTGTGGCCATCGTAGGCATATTCGTGTTGCTCGACGTGCTGGCGGATCTTCTCGGCAATTTTCTGCCCGGTCTCGCCGTCGGTGTCTTTCAACAGAACGATGAACTCTTCACCGCCCCAGCGGCAGACGATATCGGCGTGGCGCAGGCAACTTTGCAGGTCGCGGGCGAAACCGATCAACACCTGATCGCCGGCCATGTGGCCGTAGGTGTCGTTCAACGCTTTGAAGTGGTCGAGGTCGAGCAACAACGCGGTCAGCGGCCTGGTTTCTCGTTGGGCCTCGTGCAGCGCTTGCGCGGCGAGGATGTCGAAGCCGCGTCGGTTCGGCAGTTCAGTGAGACTGTCGAGGGTGGCGTGCGCCTGAATCTTCGCCTGAAAGCGCTTGATGACCCGATTGAGCAGCGCCAGCACGATCAACGTCACCAGCAGGCAGATCAGCAGATTGAGATACAGCGACTGGCGGATCTCGCTCAGCGCGCCGTCCTCGCGTTTATCGACGAACAGGTACCAGTTCAACTCGGGGATAAACCGCACGTTGAGAAAATGCCCCTGGCCCTGAGTGGAATATTCGTAGCTGCCGCTGTGTGGCTTGGGCAACTGGCTGACCAGACTTTTCATGCTCTCCAGTTCGCCGAGACTCTGGCCGATGTGCGCGCCTTCCGGGCCACCCTCGGCACCGGTCAATACGAGGCGGCCGAAGGTATCGACGAAGTACACGCTGCGTTGATAGCGCTGTTGATACTTGTCGATCAGCTTGATCACCGCGTCCACCGTCAGGCCCACGCCTGCGGCGCCGATGAAGCGGTTGTGGTAGTCGTAAACCTTGTAATTGATGAAGAACGTCAGGTTGTCCTTGTTGGCCAGATCCGGGTCGACGTTGATCTCGTACGGGTCCTGCATGTCGCGCACGCGGAAGTACCAGGTGTCGCGCGGTTCATCGACTTTGACCTGCTTGAGCACGCCTTTGGCGTGGTAGTAGGTGAGCGTGGCATTGGAAACGAAGAACGCCGTGTAGGCGCCGTAATGGGTCATGACCTCGTCGAGATAGCGGGTCATCTGCTCGGGACTCTGCTCGCCATTGACCACCCAGTCGCGCATGAACGTATCGCGGGACATCATCGAGGAAATCAGGATCGGCCGGACCAGGTCTTTCTGGATTTCCGAATAGACCGTGTCGGAGGTCAGCGGCAGTTCGGTGTTGACGATGTTGTCGCGGATCGACTCGCGGGAGGCGAAATAGCTCAACAGTGACGTAGCGAGAAAGCCGGCGCCGAGCAGGGCAACCAGGGTGAGCACCAGTGAACGTTGCGAGTACAAGGGAGAACGAAGCGGCATGGCAGATCCGTTGGCAGTGGCCCGATGGGATGCATTCTAGTGGCACTGCGCGCAAATAACTGCTCCCTGTGCGGCGTGAATGGTCGTCCCTTTATTCGGGGGGGGGCCAGAACCTGTGGGAGCGAGCCTGCTCGCGAAGGCGGTGGGTCAGCCACATCAATGTTGAATGACATACCGCATTCGCGAGCAGGCTCGCTCCCACAGGGCGACAGATTCAGGCCAGGGTTTTGAGGTATGCCCGCCATCCCCCCAAATGACTGATATCCACCGCACCCTCCAACCCATACGGCTCACAGATAAACCCGCTCTCCCAGCGCCCATCCGCCAGTTGCACCTTACCCAGCCCCAGCGGCGCCGGAATCCCGGTGAGAAACGAGCCCAATTCGCTGCTCGGCAACTCCCAAACCTCCACGGCAATCGCCTCGCCGCCATCCTTGACCCGCACCATCCCCGGCCGCAATGGCGGGCCGCCGGCGAGGGCGTGCAGTCGATAGTCCGGCGAACTGAACGTGGTTTCCAGCAAGCGCCCGCCACGCTGGGTCAGTTGCCAGTTCAACGCCAGCCCTTGCAGGTGCGCGCCACACACCACCAATCGAGCGCGATCATTGCGCGCAGGGTTCGTCGGAGTTGGCAGGGCACTGTCGTGCTGGCGCTGCAAGGCATCGGCCACGCTCAACAGATACTGGTCGGTAAACACCCGCCCGAACAACGTCACGCCCCACGGCAGACCATTGCTCATGAATGCGGTCGGCACGGCCACGGCGGCGTAGTCGAGCAGGTTCATGAAGTTGGTGTAATAGCCCAGTTCGGAATTGCGCAGCACCGGCTCGGCCTCAAGCTCGGCCAACGTCACTGGACGGCCGATGGTCGGCGTCAGTACGCAGTCGAGATTTTCCAGGGCCTCGTCGCAGAGGGCCTTCAGTGCCTGCAATCGATATTGCGCGCGAAAGGTCTGCACGCCAGTCACTGCCGGAGCCTTGGCCAGCACCGCACGGATCACTGGCAGCACCGCTTCGGGATTCTGCTCCATCAGCTCACCGGCGACGCTGTAACGCTCGGCGACCCACGGCCCGTCGTAGAGCAGGCGCGCTGCTTCGAGAAATGGCGACAGGTCCAGTTCGACCGCTTCGCCACCCAGAGCCTTGAGCCGTTCGATGGCCGCTGCGAACAGTTGCGGCCCTTCGTTGCAGCCGAAAAATTCAAGGTCTTGCGCCCGTGGCACGCCGAAGCGAAACGGCCGTGGCGCGCCAAATGCCGAGCCGTCGTTCCATGCCGGATTGCCTCGGCTGTATTCATCGCGAGGATCATGTTTGGCCGTAAGCGCCAGCAACTGACTGGCCTCGCGGGCGGTGGCGGTGAAAGTGGTCACGCAGTCCAGCGTGCGGCACGCGGGCAAGACACCGGCGGTGGACATCAGGCCTTTGCTGGCCTTCAATCCCACCAGATTATTCAGCGCCGCCGGCACTCGCCCGGAACCAGCGGTGTCAGTGCCCAAGGCAAAACTCGCCACACCCAGCGCTACCGCCAGGGATGAACCCGCGCTGGAACCGCCGGACGGATACTCCGCCAGCACGCTGTTCGGGCAAGCACCATAAGGCGAGCGGCTGCCATTGAGGCCGGTGGCAAACTGATCAAGATTGGTCTTGCCCAGCGGTATCGCCCCCAGCGCCAACAGCTGCTCGACGATGGTCGCCGACTGCTGCGGCACATAGGCGAACGCCGGGCACGCGGCGGTAGTGGGAATGCCGGCCAGATCGATGTTGTCCTTGATCGCGAACGGCACGCCGTACAGCGGCAGACTGTCGAGGTCACGACCGTCGAGGGCGGCCAGATACGGCTCCAGTTCATCGACGCTGAGCAGGTGGATGAACAGGTGATAGTCGGGATTCAGCGCAGCGGCTTTTTCGCGCAATTGCAGCAGCAGTTGGCGCGGTGTGGTGTCGCCATTGCGGTAGGCCTGGCGCAGTGCATCGAGTTGCAGATTCATCGGTTGATCCTTTTCAGAAATGGCTTCAGTCGAGTTCCAGCACCGCCACTCGTTGTCCGGCGCGCACCGCCGAACCGGGTTGCACGCGGATCTCTCGCACGACACCGGCCAGCGGCGCGAGCACAGGGATTTCCATCTTCATCGACTCGAGAATCACCAGCACATCGCCCGCCGCGACACGCTGGCCGGTCTCGACCTGCACCTGCCAGAGATTGCCGGCGATGTGGCTGTCGACGCTGTGTTCACCGCTTTGCAGCGGTGCTTCTTCGCTGGCGTCAGGCACGGCTTCTTCGCTGTCGAAATGCGCCTGGCCGCTGGCGATCCAGCGCTCGCGTTCAGCCTTGAACGCGCCCTGTTGCTGCGCACGGAAAGCGCTGATGCCCTCGGCTTCCTGACTGAGAAATGCCTGATAGTCGGCGAGGTTGAGCTGGCTGTGTTCGATGTTCAGATCGAAGCGCCCCAGCGGGAAATCGCGGCGGATGCGCAGCAGTTCTTCAGCGCTGACCGGGTAGAAGCGGATCTGATCGAAGAAGCGCAGCAGCCACGGTTTACCATCGAACGCGGCGACTTCGCGATAGCGATTCCACATCTGCAGGGTGCGCCCGACAAACTGATAACCGCCCGGGCCTTCCATGCCGTACACGCACATGTAGGCGCCGCCGATGCCCACCGAATTCTCGGCGGTCCAGGTACGCGCCGGGTTGTACTTGGTGGTCACCAGACGATGGCGCGGATCGAGCGGCGTGGCCACCGGCGCGCCGAGGTAAACGTCGCCAAGGCCCATCACCAGATAGCTCGCATCGAACACCGTGCGCTGCACTTCGTCGAGGTTCGGCAGGTCGTTGATGCGCCGGATGAACTCCAGATTGCTCGGGCACCACGGCGCGTCCTTGCGCACGGTGGTCATGTATTTCTCGATCGCCAACTGGCAGGCCGGGTCGTCCCACGACAGCGGCAAGTGCACGATGCGCGACGGCACTTGCAGATCTTTTGCGGCGCACACCGCGTCCCATTCGCCGGCGATGATGCCGAGCAGATCGGCCAGCGGCAGTTGCTCCGGCTGGTAGTGCACTTGCAGCGAGCGAATGCCCGGGGTGAGGTCGATCACCCCATCCAGGGCTTGGCTTTCCAGCGCCTGCATCAGTGCGTGGGCGCGAAAGCGCAGGACCAGATCAAGCTCCGGCGCGCCGATTTCCAGCAGTAGATGAGTGTCGCCAGAAACCCGTGCAACCAGTCGCTGATCGCCTTGGCCCAACGCCAACACCACAGGCGACATCAAACCCTGTGGGAGCGAGCCTGCTCGCGAAGAGGCCGTGTCAGTCAATATCGATTTGTCTGGGGCGACGCTTTCGCGAGCAGGCTCGCTCCCACAGGGAAGATCCCATTTCAGGGCGAGATCGCGGGCGTCAGCCAGAGAGACGGGAATGAACTGAATTTTATCGCCCGCCTTGAGCTGCCCCAGCTGCCACAGATCCGCCTCGATCACCGTCACCGGGCAGACAAACCCACCCAGGCTCGGGCCATCCGGGCCGAGGATCACCGGCATGTCCCCGGTGAAATCCACCGCACCAATCGCATACGGATTGTCATGGATGTTCGACGGGTGCAAACCCGCTTCACCGCCATCCTCACGCACCCACTCAGGCTTCGGTCCGATCAGGCGCACGCCGGTGCGGCTGGAGTTGAAATGCACTTCCCACTGGGTCACAAAGAACGTGGCGATGTAGTTTTCGCTGAAGTATTCCGGCGCGCCGTGCGGGCCGTAGATCACCCGTATCTGGCGCACGCTCGGCAGCGCCGTGATGTGCTGTTCGGCCAGTTGCTGGCCGACGCTGCGCTCGGTCAATGCCGGCACATGCAACACGTCACCGGCCCTCAACGCGCGACCGCCATGCCCGCCGAACTGGCCGAGAGTGAAGGTACTTTTGCTGCCCAGATAATCCGGCACCTGCAAGCCGCCGCGCAGGCACAGATAACTGCGCGCGCCGGCGCCGCTGATGCTGCCCAGTTGCAACGTCGCGCCGGCCGGGATCAGCAGCGCGGTGTTCATCGGCACCGGTTCAGCGTCAAGGGTCAAGGCAATCGGCGCGCCGGTCACCGCGACCACCGCGTCACAATTGAAGCGCAGGATCGGCCCGCTCATGGTGATCTCCAGTGCGGCGGCGCCTTGTTCATTGCCGAGCAGACGATTGCCCAGGCGCAGCGCTCGGCTGTCCATCGGCCCCGAGGGTGGCACGCCGACGGCCCAATAGCCGAGGCGTCCGGGATAGTCCTGCACGCTGGTCTGCGTGCCGGCGCTGAGCACTTCGAAGGTGTTGGCGTGATAGAGCAGATTTTCCAGGCAACGGGTCCACGGCTGGCCGCTGGCGAATGGAGCATCGAGCAGAATCTGCCGCAGGTAATCGCGGTTGGTTTCCACGCCATATAGCAGGCTATCGCCCAATGCCTGATGGAGTTCGGCGCGAGCCTGTTCGCGGCTGGGCGCCCACGCGATGAGCTTGGCGATCATCGGATCGAAATACGGTGGGATTTCCACGCCGGCCTCGACCCAGGTGTCGATACGCAACTCAACGCCGTTGGCGGGCGGAAATTGCACAGCGGTCAGCAGGCCCGGGCTCGGCTGGAAATCACGCCCCGGATCTTCCGCGTACAGACGTGCCTGAATCGCATGGCCCTGCGGTTCCAGGCCTTGATACAACTCGTTCAGCGGCGGCAGATCACCAGCGGCCAGCTCGATCATCCAGCGCACCAGATCCACGTCCCACACCTGTTCAGTAACGCCGTGCTCGACCTGCAAGCGCGTGTTCACTTCGAGAAAATAGAAGCGCTGGGCCTCACTGTCGAAGACGAATTCGACGGTGCCGGCGCTGCGGTAATTCACCGCTTGCGCCAGTTTGATCGCCGCTGCGCACAGCTCATCGGCCATGCCTTCGGGCAGGTTCGGCGCCGGGGTTTCTTCGAGGACTTTCTGGTTGCGCCGCTGCACCGAACAGTCGCGCACGCCGAGAGCGATGACTTCACCGCAGCCGTCGCCGAACACCTGCACTTCCAGATGCCGCGCGCGTTCGATGTACTTTTCGATGAACACCCCGGCGTCGCTGAAGTTGTTCTGCCCAAGGCGCTTGACCGCTTCGAATGATTCGCTCAACTCACTGGCGCTGCGGCACACGCGCATGCCGATGCCACCGCCGCCAGCGGTGCTTTTCAGCATCACCGGGTAGCCGACCTGTTCGGCGGCACTCAGCGCGCAATCGAGGCTGTCGAGCAGGTCGGTGCCTTCGAGCATGGGTACGCCGTGCTGTTTGGCCAACGCGCGAGCAGTGTGCTTGAGGCCGAACACCCGCAATTGCTCCGGCGTCGGCCCGATGAAGGCGATGCCCTGCGCTTCGCAGGCTTCGGCGAACGCTGCGTTCTCGGAGAGAAATCCGTAGCCGGGATGAATCGCCGTGGCGCCACTTTGTTTGGCGATCGTGAGGATTTTGTCGATCGCCAGATACGTCGCGGACGCCGCGCCTTCGCCGAGGCTGTACGCTTCTGCGGCCTGGGAGATGTGCAGGCTGGCAGCATCGGCTTCTGAGTACACGGCGACGCCTTGGGCCTTCAGCACGTTGATCGTGCGCAGGATGCGACAGGCAATCGCGCCACGGTTGGCGATCAGGATTTTTTCGAACATGGCATAACCCCTGAAGGGGGAGCGGGCCGTCCCGCTGTTTTTCGACAGACATCCGGGCCGTCCCGGATGGAAAAAACACACTTCACTCCAACCCACCACAAACCCCCTGTGGGAGCTGGCTTGCCAGCGATGAGGTCGGCACATCCAACATTGTTGGTGACTGAAACACCGCAATCGCTGGCAAGCCAGCTCCCACAGGACTGTCAGTGCCTTGAAGCTTTCAGGCACTGCCCGGAACGCGCCTGGCACAGGGCAAAAAGCCAACGGCGTAAACGGCTGATGGTCAGTTCCATATCAGCAACTCCGCCGGGGTCGGGTTGTAGGCATTGCACGGGTTGTTCAACTGCGGGCAGTTGGAAATCAGCACGATGACGTCCATCTCCGCGCGCAAATCAACGTACTTGCCCGGCGCGGAAATACCGTCCTCGAAGGTCAGCCCGCCATCCGCCGTCACTGGCACGTTCATGAAGAAATTGATGTTCGGCCCGATGTCGCTCTTGCTCAATCGGCCGTCGTGGGCGCAGGCGCGCAGGTAGTTGTCGCGGCAGCTGTGCATGTAGCGTTTTTCCAGGGCGTAGCGCACGGTGTTGCTCTCTTGCGCGCAGGCGCCGCCGAGGGTGTCGTGGCGCCCGCAAGTGTCGGCAACGATGGTCAGCATCGGCTGGCCGAGGTTGGAATACAGCACGCTGCCGGTGCTCAGGTAGACGCTGTTCTGCCGGCGCAAGGTGCGTTGCACGTCGTAGCGTTCCTTGGGGTTGGCGAGGCTGTAGAACAAAGTGTCGACTGCCTGATTGCCTTCCAGATCGAGGATGCGCAGGGTCTGCCCGGCCTTGACTTCCATCAGCCAGGGCTCGCCGGCGGGAATGGTCGCGCGGTAGATCGCGCTGTCGGCTTGCTTGTGCGAAGTGGCGATTGCGAGTGACATGGCTGCGATCCTCAGGCGAACAAACGGTCGGTGTTGATAAAGCCGCGCTCGTTTTCCGGGCGCGAAGTGCGGCAGTGTTCAGCGACGCTGGCGTCGGCGTTCATCCAGCTCAGCTTCAAGGGTTTCGGGGCGTATTCGGGTGACGGGTCCATCGGATGTTGCAGGGCGGTGAGGACCACCAGGGTGTCCATCGGCGCGTATAGCTCGATGTAGTCACCGGCCTCCGAATTGCCCTCGACGAAGTGGAAACGCCCGGCCTCATCGACGTTCACGCGGCTGAACAGATTGAGAGTCATCAGCAGGTCGGACAGGCCCAGGCCCCACTTGCCGAGTTCCACCAGCAGGTTGTCGGTGCCGTTGCGAAAGAAGCCGTTGCGCAGTTCCTGGTAGCGGCCCTGGCCGTATTTTTCGGCGACTTCTTGCGCGCACAGCACGCCGCCGAGGCTGTCGCTCCAGCCGCAGGTGTCGGCGGTGATCGCGGCGAGTACGCGGCCCATGTCCGAGTACAGGCAGTGGCCGGCGGTGAGCTTGGCGGTGTGTTGGCATTTGAGGCTGTCGGGCAGGTTCAGCCGCTCGGTTTTTTCATTGGCATTGAGCAAGGTCAGGCTGACATTGGCGCCGCCGCGCAGGTCGGTCAGGCGCAGCAATTGGCCGCGCTTGAGCACGAACGAACGGTGGCCGCCGCCCGGCAGCAGTTCTTCAGCGAAGGGTGGGAAGAGTTGGATTGAATCAGTCATTGGAGCAGTCCTCTCAAGCAGTGCGAAGGGTGCCCGCCAGCGGCAGCGGCAGGGCCTCGACGGCGGCGCGCTGGGCGCGGCGGTCGCTGTTCAACGGAATGTCGTAAGTGATGCGGGCGCCATAGGCGCCGGGGGCGTGCGGGTCGAGGCGCACCTTGTCGAACACCAGCAGGCGCGTGCCCAGGCTGAAGCCTTCCGACAGGTCGTGGGTGACCATGAACACCGTCAGTTGCGTCTCGCGCCACAGCTCCAGCAGCAGCGCGTGCATGTCTTTGCGAATGCCCGGATCGAGCGCGCCGAAGGGCTCGTCGAGCAGCAACACGCGCGGCTTCATGACCAGCGCCTGGGCGATGGCCAAGCGTTGCTGCATGCCGCCGGACAGCTGTGCCGGGTACTTGTCCAGCGCATGGCCGAGGCCGACTTTTGTCAGCAGGGCTGCAGCCTGCTCGCGCGCCTCGCGTTTGGCGCTGCCGAACAGCCGGCCAAGCAAGGGCGCGCGCGGCAATTCGAGACCGAGGGCGACGTTGTCGAGCACGCTCAGATGCGGGAACACCGAGTAGCGTTGAAAGACCACGCCACGGCTGGCATCCGGCTCGCTGGCCAAGGGCTGGCCGTCGAGCAGAATCTCCCCGCGACTGGCGCTTTCCTGGCCGAGCAGCAGGCGCAGGAAGGTCGATTTGCCGCAACCGGAGGCGCCGACCAAGGTGCAGAACTCGCCTTCGTTGACGCTCAGGTTCAAGCCTTCCAGAACCACTTGATCGGCGTACTGCTGCCAGACGTTTTTTACTGTGATGAAGCTCATTTCGCCGCTCCCTCATACCAAGGGAAAGCGCGCTGGGTCAGCTGTTTCAAGCCCCAGTCCATCAGCCAGGCGAGCAGGGTGATCCACACCACGTAGGGCAGGATCACATCCATCGCCAGGTAGCGCCGCACCAGAAAGATCCGGTAGCCGAGGCCATCGGTGGAGGCGATCGCTTCGGCGGCAATCAGGAACAGCCACGCCGAACCGAGCATCAAGCGCAGCGAGATCAGCAAGCGCGGCAACAGCTGCGGCAAGACCACGCGCAGCATCAACGTCCAGGTCGAGGCGCCGAGGGTCTGCGCCTTGATCAGCAGTTCGACCGGAATGTCACGGGCACGCTGTTCCAGATCCCGGGCCAGTGCCGGGGTGATGCCAATCACAATCAGCATGACTTTCGACAACTCGCCCAGGCCGAAGACGATGAACAGAATCGGCAGGATCGCCAGCGGCGGCACCATCGACAGCACCGTCAGCAACGGCGACAACGGCGCGCCGAACAGCGGCAGGGTGCCCGCCGCGATACCGAGGCAAAGACCCGCCAGCGCCGCGATGCCGAGGCCGATGGCCAAACGCCGCAGACTCGACGCAGTGTCTTGCCACAACAGGTATTCACCGGTGCGGCTGTCGGCGTTGAAGGCCAAGCGTTTAACCGCGTCGCTCATCTGCACGGCGCTGGGCAGCAGTTTGTCGTTGGGGTTGTCCGCCAGGCGCTCGGCCGAGCCTGTGAAGTAGGCGAACAGCACCAGCGCGAACGGCAGGATCACCAGCAACAGGCGACTCGGGCGATCAGGGTGGCGATTGATCAGGCGCATGGCCAAATCCTCCGTGGCTTACAGCTTGGCGTCGGCGGCCATCTGCACGTAGGTCGGATCGAAACGCAGCTTGAGGTTGGCGGTGTCGCCGCTGGTCACGCCGTTGGCGAAGGACATGCCCACCGCGCTCGGGTCCTTCGCGCCTTCGCCGAGCAAGCCGTGCTCGAAGGAGAACTCGGCGACCTTGCGCATGGTGTCCGGCAGTTGTTTGCTGGTGGCGAAATTCAGCGCTTCGCTTGGCGTGGCGAACAGTTTTGTGGTGTCCAGTTGCGCCTGGAAGCCGGCGAGATCAGTACCCGAGGCCTTGGCCATGTGTTCCAGCGCAGCTTTGCTTGCGGCGGTTTTCGCGTTCATCAAAACGACCACTTCGAACCACGCCCCGGTCAACGCTTTGCCCAGTGCCGGGTTGTCTTTGAGCGTGGCGCTGTTGACCACCATCATGTCCATGATCTCGCCGGGGATCTGGCTGGAATTGAACACTTCGCTGACGCCGGGTTTGGCCTTGATATCCGAGAGCATCGGGTTCCAGGTGGTCACGGCGTTGACGTCGTCGGTGTTGAATGCGGCGGCAATGTCGGCGTCGGAGGTGTTGACCACCTTCAGGTCTTTCTCGGTCAGGTCCACCGAGTCCAGCGCGCGAGCCAGCAGGTAATGCGAGACCGACAGCTCGACCAGATTGACGTCCATGCCTTTCAGATCGGCGACTTTTTTACCTTCGCCTTTGAGCACGATGCCGTCATTGCCATTGGAGAAATCGCTGACGATCAACGCGGTGCTGTCAACGCCGCCGGCAGCGGGAATGGTCAGGGCATCCATGTTGGTCATGGTGCAGCCGTCGAACTGGCCGGCGGTGTACTGGTTGATCGATTCGACGTAGTCGTTGAGTTGCACGACGTCGATCTTGATCCCGTATTTCTTCGCCCATTTGTCGACGATGCCCTGGCTGCCGGCGTACTCCCATGGCATCCAGCCGGCGTAGATCGTCCAGCACACGCTGAAGTGGTCTTTCTGGGCGGCGGAAGATTGCGTGTTGATGAGCGCGGCGAAGGCGGCGGCGAGCAGGGCGGGGAAACGTAGTCGGATCATTGCGGATTCTCCAGTTGATCGAGGGCGGACAGGAAGGCAACGCGGCACCGCGAACGGTGGCTTGTCTCCCGGGCTTTTGTCCCGCCGTGTAACCTCAACTGGAGGTCGCCAACTCTCGGACCAGCCACTCGCGATTGCGAGCCGGAACCCTAGTCAGCCATTGCAAATTGTGGTGCCGCGAACCTGTGATGACTCCTGCACAGGTTTGCTAAAGCGAGAGACGTGCCAAGTCGCGCCGAGGCCTCTGTGGCGGGGATCTGCTGGATTGCCGGGGGGAGCGGGGCGAGCGATAGCGCATCGTGGTGGTGCGCGGTTGCACCGTCATGCAGCGCGTTTACGCATCACTGATCGTTGATTTGCGGATTAACAAGATTTCATGATCACTTGTTTCAACTTGTTGCAGGAACGCACCAGATTCCGAAACCGCTGTCTGATTCTTCGACAGTCACGCAATTGCGGACGGTCGCCTGCCAGCGTCGCTGGTGTGGCCAACCCGCGGTCCAGGAGGCCGCCATGTATCGCCGAATCGTACTGCTTGCCGTGATGCTTTTTTCCCTTGGCGGATGCGTTCCTTATTCCTATGGAGACAGCTACTACAGGTCAGAGGTCTACACATCACCCGCACCGGCCTATTACAGCGGTGGCGGCTCCTATTACCGCAGCGGCGGCACTTATTACACTCAGCCGCGCTACTACCAGCCAGCGCCGCGGTACTACCAGCAACCGCGTTATTACCAGGCGCCGCGGCACTATCAACCGGCCCCGCGTTACTACGAAAGCCGTCGCTGGCACGGCAATGATCGCGGACGTTGGGACGGCCACCGTCGCGGCGGTTGGGACAATGACCACCGGGGTCGCGGCAACTATGATCGTCACAGCGGTCGCCGTGACTACAACGGCCGTGGCAACCGCTGGTAAATCACTACAATGAACAAGCGGCGCATCAAGCGCCGCTTTTTTTTGCCCGGCGAAAAAGCGTTCCGTGGGCCATCTCCCAAGGCAATCCCGGAAGCGTCCTACAGTTTCATTTCGTGGTGTTTGTTAGCGTTCATGGATGCCGAACGAGGCGAGCAATCCTCAGCTCGATAGCGGCGATAAATGGACGTTCAGCACTATGAAACTACTGGTTATTCATCAAAATTTTCCCGGCCAGTTCCGTCATGTGGTGCTGGCGGCGCTGGAGCGCGGTGATGAGGTTGTGGCGATAGGTCGGGACACGGCACCGGGCGTCGCCGGTGTGGACACCTGTCGATATCGAGCGACCAGCCGAGCGCCCGGCAATATTCACCCCTATCTGATCCGCTACGAACAAGCGGTGATCGACGGGCAGAAGGTTTTTGAAATACTGGGCAGGCTGAAACGTTCGGGCTATCAGCCAGACGTGATTCTTGCTCATCCCGGATGGGGAGAGACGCTGTTTGCCAAGGATGTCTATGCCGATACGCCGCTGATTCACTATTGCGAGTATTACTATCGAGCGCAGGGCGCCGATTGCGGGTTCGACCCCGAATTCCGCCGAGCTACAAGAGAGTCGTCACGGCTGCGCGTGCTCAACTCGCTGCATCTGTTGAATCTTCAACAATGTGATATCGCAATCGCGCCTACCCAGTGGCAGCGCAGCCTGTTTCCGGCCGCTTACCGGTCGGCGATTCGGGTCATTCACGAAGGTGTGATTCAACGTTCTGACCTGGCGAAAGTCGGGGCAGTCAGATTGCCCAATGGAATCGAGCTCAAAGCCGGACAGCCGATCGTTACCTATGTCGCCAGAAACCTCGAGCCTTATCGCGGCTTTCACAGTTTCATGCGAGCGATCCCGCTTATTCAGGCCGAGTGCCCCGATGCGCAGATCATCGTGGTTGGCGGTGACGGTGTCAGTTATGGGAGTAAGCCGGTCGGGTACCCGGATTGGCGCAGCAGGATGGAGGCGGAGGTCAGTTTCGATCACTCCAGAGTGCATTTCACAGGGAAACTTCCTTACCAGACTTACCGCGCGGTTCTCGCATGTTCCAAAGTCCATGTTTATTTGACGTATCCGTTTGTCTTGTCGTGGTCGTTACTGGAGGCGATGGCGTCCGGTTGTGTGGTTGTTGCGTCGGATACGGCTCCGGTAAGGGAAGTCATTGTCGAGGGGGGTAATGGCGTGTTGGTGGATTTCTTCGACCATCAAGGAATTGCCAGAAGTATAAGCAAGGTTTTGAAGTCGGCAGGTGAGTACGATGGACTTGCCAGCGCCGCGAAGTTGACGGCAGGTCGGTTCAGTGTGGAATCGGGCGTGAGCCAGTATTTTGAGGTTTTTGCAAGCGCGATATCCGGGCATAACGACATACCAACCGTTCCGCAGTTTGAGCGGGAGGTTTGAAATGTCCAGGAAGTCGCGTAAGCAGACGATCAAGTGGTTTAAAAGGTTATTGAAGTATGGATTGTTCTTTTATGTCTGTTATTGCGTAGCGGAATTTTATATTCGCAAAGAACAATCTGCCGAGTCGGCGGCTATTCACCAAGCAAACGAGAAAGCTTGCCAGAACAAGCTGGCGAGCATGAAGCAAGTGCCGATATTAGGCGGCGCCTATATAGATAAGACACTAGTCCCCGAGTTTTACGTTGGCATGCCTGAGATGGTGAACAAGAAAGCGTGTCTGGCGATTGCTCTGAAGGGGCTTTTCTGGTGGACCGGGACGGGGCTGCGCCGGCACCAGAATCAGCGCCTGGAACCGATCCCCGAAAGCTGGCGGCTCTATAAATTGAATGCCGGGCTTTTTACCAGAAAGGAAACTACCGAGCCCCATGAGCGGGGTTATCGACACGTCAACTGGCCGGATGAGTTGATTGTGAAACTAAAGAATTATCCGGGGCTGGAGATTTGGCTCGATGCACCTCCGCCGCATTTCAAGAATGAAGATTCGGTTAGAACGTTTGTCATTACTGGCTGGCCGCGGCGAGATGGAACCCCTCGGTTGATCAACTGTGACGGCTTGATTCGCCCGGCTTCGGAGGAAAAGCTGACTGACGAGAAACTGGCAAGGTTCAGCAGAACTGAATTGGAAAATCTTGATTTCGGCAAACTGAATTTCTTCTGCAATATCAATCTGGATAACTTCGACTTTGCCGGGGGGCACGGTAGCGTAGGTCTCGGATTAGCGTCATTACGCGAAGCACCTGAGATGCTCAAATATCTCAGTGACTATCTTTCACGCTCTGTTATTACAAGGAAGTAACAATGAGTTATGTATTCAGCGATATGGAAAAATCAGAGATTTTCAACGCAGCAAATATTTGCAAAGGAATGAGGCTGCGCTCAAAACAACTTCAGTACGATGCACTGAAATTAGCAGGGGCAAGCTGCGCCCCCCTGTACCAAAAGCTGTTCGATATTATTGGTGAGAAAGTTTCTGACGTTGCAGCTGCCGATAAAGAGGCTGGAGAGGTGCTGAAAAGCGCCAGACTCTGGCTTGCAGTGGCCATTGATGCCAACGGTGGAAACGGTGCCTACTCTGCCCTGATTCGTGGTTACACCTCACGCCAGGGTGAACTCAGACTGAATACAATTTTCAGTGAAGACCTGATGCAGCTTTCATCCAACCAGGTTGCCGTCAACTTCATCAATACCCTGATCAACGGATCCCTTGCCGGTCAACTGGCACCCTGGACTGTTCCGTCAATCAGCCAGATCGCAGAAATCGACGCCAGCGCGATTGGCGAGGCGCTGTTCAAGGAGGTTTGCGGGGAGGACGACACCGCCGTGAAACGTAACTCTGGTTGGTCTGGAACAGTCGGATTCAGCCTGTTGGGCGGTAAACCTCCCTATGAAACGTGGAGACTGATCTCTGCGGGCGACCCGGATGCGGAAGATGGCGGCCCACCCACTCAGGCAAAAGCCAACCGGCTCGACGACTATAAAAACATTCTCTTCGCCATCGACGCCTATAGCGTCGGCCTGCGAGCGGCGATCAGCAATTTCGGCATCAATCCACTGCAAAGTCTGCTATCGGTCGTACCCGAGCAAATCAACATCGCGCTGGCCAGTGGCAGTGTGAATCCGCTGATTCAGCATGTAGTCAAAGGCACGCCTGTTGCCGCCGTCGTCGAGCTGATCTTGCGCTACGGCCAGAACGAATTTCTCGACATGTTCAAGCGCACTTACGACGGCGATTCTGCTGCCATACCCACTACCAACGACACCTTCGCCAGCAACGCTTACGCCTTCTTCTCGGCATTCTCCCCAGAGCGGTCGCAAAGCATCGTCACCCGGACAATAAGCGAGTTCGGCAATGCCAATGCATGGGCGAAACTGGCAGGCGAGGCGACGCCGCTCGGTCTGGCGTTGCGCAACTCTTTGCAGCAACTCAGTGAAGTCGTCATAGAACGAGCCGACGGTTATCCCGATCGCAACCTCGAGCTTTACGATCCGCACACTGGCGAAGGCTTTATCACCGCGCAGTGGCTGGCGGATCGAGCGCAAATGCTGGCGCGGTTGATCGCCCGAATCCAGGGCTCGTTTGGCGAACACTCGCTGCAGAAGTTTTCCTACTCCGATCTCGCCTCAGGCAAACAGGCGCCGATGACCACCGGAGTGCTGAACCCGCTGGCCATGTTCGGTGATGACGGCGGGCGATCTTTCGCTGGTGGCGCAAATGCCGATCATCTGTATGGCGGCGTGGGCAATGACTCCATCGATGGGATGGCCGGTCACGATGTCATTGAAGGTGGTCGCGGCAATGACTCGCTAACCGGAGGTGACGGCAATGATGAGTTGTACGGGATGGCCGGTGACGATGTTCTGCTCGGAGGAAAGGGTAACGACTCCTTGATCGGGGGCGAAGGTAGCGACCGTTATGAATTCGCCAGCGGCGATGGCCTAGACGAGATTCTTGATGCCAATGCCAATGGGCAGCTGTGGATCAACGGCGCACCGATTCCCGCACTCAAACGCCGCGCGCCTCTGAGCAATATCTGGTCTACCGAGGATCGGTCCATCACCCTGACGCTTGTTGAACACACCCTCAACATCAAATATGGCCAGAGCGATCTGGTGGTCATCAAGAACTTCCAGCCCGGGATGCTTGGCATCCGCCTCCCTGAATACGAGGGGCAGCCGCTCACTGCTGCGGATTTGACGCTCCAGGGCGACTGGAAAGCCAAAGACGCGGATCCGACTGTTCCCGGCGATCAGCCTTCCTTTGATGAGCTGGGCAACGTGGTGCTGCTGCCCAAGGTCAAACAGCGCAACAAGGCCGACGTACTTTACGGTTCCGCTGCAGACGACATCATTCTCGGCCTGGGTGGTTCTGATCGATTGTTCGGCAAGGCTGAAAACGATCGGTTATTCGGCGACAAGCAGACGACGCTCGAAAAAGCTATGGCCGACGGTGACGCCAAGGGCAAGGCAAGTCGCGGAGACTGGCTCGACGGCGGGCAAGGTGACGATTTGCTTATCGGTACGGCATCCCGAGATGTTCTGCTCGGTGGTAATGACCGGGATACCTTGATCGGCGGTGCTGGCGACGATGTGTTATCCGGAGACGAAACCACTGGTGCACTGGAACAAGGTTGGGCGGTCAAACGCGCTGACGTCCCCATAGCTCGCGGTGTAACCAGTCACCGAGCGGTCTATTCAAAGGCCTCGATAAACAGTGCGCCCGAGGGCGGTGACGACGTGCTGTACGGGCAGGGCGGCAAGGACATTATCAACGGCGGCTGGGGTGAGGACCTGCTTGACGGCGGAGCTGACGACGATTTTCTCAAAGGCGATCAAGGTGACGACACCCTGACCGGTGGCAGCGGCAACGACGTAATGCTCGGCGACAACCTCGATTGGGGCGGTGGGCTACCCAGCAAACACCATGGCAACGATGTGCTGGACGGCGGTAGCGGTGATGACCGGCTCGCCGGTAACGGTGGCAGCGACGCGCTGTATGGCGGCCCTGGCAACGACATTTTGCAGGGTGATGACGGCGTACTGGACGGCGTCGAAGGCGATGCCGCGCATTTTTTTGGCGATGATCTGCTGGACGGTGGCTCCGGCGATGACACGCTCTGGGGCGGCGCTGGCGATGATTTGCTCTTCGGCGGCGAAGGCCATGACGATCTGATTGGCGATAGCCCTGAGCATCCGGTTCGCTATCACGGCAACGACTTTCTCGATGGCGGCGCGGGGGATGACACCCTGCGCGGCATGGGCGGCGCGGATACGCTGACGGGTGGCGCAGGGGCGGATTTTCTCGATGGCGATGTGTCTGACCTGCAGCCGGGCGGAAGCAACAATGACGTGCTTCAGGGCGGCGAAGGAAACGATACGTTACAGGGTGGTTTCGGTGCCGACACGCTGTACGGCGGCGCGGGTGACGACATTCTTGCCGGCGATTACGAAAACAGCGCTGAGGCCGAGCACAATGCCGATTATCTGCACGGTGGCTCAGGTAACGACACGCTGCTCGGAGGTGGTGGCAACGACACCCTGCTGGGCGGGGAAGGGACGGACTACCTTCGCGGTGATTCTGGCGACAATGTGTTTGATGGCGGCCCCGGTGCTGACGTGCTGGATGGCATGGATGGCGCCGACATCTACTATTTCGGCGCTGGCGACGGCCTGGATATCGTCACCGATGCCGGCGGCCGCAACCTCATCAGGTTCGGTGCAGGGTTTTGCGCGCAAAGCCTTAAGGCCGACGTTATCGACGTTACCGTCGGCACGGTGTTGCGACTGGCCAATGGCACGGGCGACGCGATACTCATCAAGAATCACGAGAAGTGGAAGGACTCCACATTCAGTTTCAGCGACGGCGGGGTACTTGATTACGCAGATGTCCTGCGCAAAACATTGCCACCGATAGAGATGTCCGAGCCACCCGTACCGGAACCTGTCACCGCCTCGGCAACCCCTGAAAGCAAAGTTGCGGATCCGGTTCAGCCAGACGATGTCACCGCTGCGGCGCAAGGCCTGGTGGCATCTGTTCAAGCGGTCAACTGGACCGATGAGTTCCTCGCGCAAATCAAGTCAAAACGCTCCGCCCGCAGACACGCCACAGGTTTTACCTTGAATGAGCAAGGCGTCTGGGTGCGCAGTCATGTCACCACCAGCGACACCGGTTACACCACTCACACCGAGCTGATCGATGGCAGCGTCGAAGCGGGGACACTGTCTGAAACGCCGCCATGGATGAAGGCGGATGCAGGGCAAGCCGTAGTCAGTGAAAGGCAGTCGACAACCACAACCCGTGTCGAACATAAACCGGTGAAAGCCGAGGGAGCAGTCGCCTCCTCAAGTCAGGCGCCTCGCTATTATCGATCCGGCTCGGCCAACGGGTTTTTCTTCAATACGGGCGACGTATTGGTTGAAGACCGAAAGCAATCCGGCGCGCTTGAAGGCTGGTACGTCTATCCGGCGGCAAGCTTCAGTTCGGGCGTAACAGTGCCCAAGGCGTTTCGCTGGGATGTCACAACTGAAACGATCAAACGCAAAATCGTCCATGGCGGCGATGCCGGCGGGCGAGTCAACGTCGAAGTGGAAAACGTTTTCCACGGCGGCGCGGGTGATGATCTGATCGTCGCTTATGCAGGCTCCCCACTTGACTACGGCACTGTCGGCGACAGAACACCGGGCGCGTTTCTATCCGCAGGGGCAGGTGACGATACCTTGCTCGGCTCCGAGGGCGCCGACTATCTGCTCAGCGGCTCGGGTGATGACTGGCTCTACGGCGAAGACGGCGCCGACACCTACGTCGTGCAAGCGAATGCCGGGGCAACAACCACGATTGCGGACGTGCTCAACCCTGTTTTCCACCGAGCAGAAGTTGGCGTAGCGGGGTGGAAAGATGAGTACGGATTGATCGATCAGGACACGGTCGTCCTTCCAGCGGAAGCGAAGCGCGATGCACTGCAATTGAGCTGGGGTGCTGCGCTGATAGAGACCACCCATGTCGAGCTGGAGCCCAACCCGAGTCGCGGGGCTTACCGCAACCCGCCGCGAGCGAAAATGCTCCATCCGACGCTCGATATCCAATGGGGTGGGACGCAAAAAGTCCGCATCGTCTTGCCCCACAGCGGTGAACTTGAGGGCGCCGGTATTGAGCTCGTCAAGTTCGCCGATGGGGCGGTCGCAAGTTTGAAGCAGCTCCTGGAATCAAGTCGGCTCGGCCCTGCGCCCGAGACTTTTCGTACGGGTGTCATCGTCAACCATCCCAGCCGTTCAACTTCCTTGCGAGACGAACGAGCGCTGCCACTCGTGGGCGGTCGCGGCAACGACACGATAAGCGGGACGGGAGAGATCCGAGGCATGCACGGCGACGACGTGCTGATGGGCAGCCACGGTGATGATCTGCTGCTGGGTGGGCCGGGCAATGACACGCTGGCCGGCGGCGCTGGAAATGATATCTACCGATACGATGGCCTCGGCAGAGACGTGATCATCAACAACGGAGGAGGTCTGGACGGGATCGATTTTTCCGAGCGCAGGCTAACGATCGAAAACCTGAAATTTCACCGTGAGCGCGATGATCTGGTGATCGTGGTGGATTACGGCATGGCGCCGAAAATCCGGGTTTCCGGGCACTTTGCCGAAGGTGAAAGCGCTATTGGCTTCATAAGAGTCAGCGAAGGAACAGCGACTCAAGACTACAGCGCGACGCAGATTGCCGAGCGTCTGCACCCGCTTCCGCCACTGAGGGATGTCGAGGATATTTTGATAAAGGGCGACGATGCAGCGCAGCGGGCAATCAAGGAAATCATTGAGTTCTACGAACTGAATGTCTGACAAGATGACCGATTGAGCCGGCCCGCGATGGCAATCCAGTCGCCAGCGCGGGCCTCGCGTCACCTCAATACTGGGTCAGATCCGCCAACGGATGCCGCCCCTCCCAGACTTTATGAAAGTGCGCCTCGACCACCGCATCCGGCACGTTATTGATATCCGGCCAGTGCCAGTGCGGTTTCTGATCCTTGTCGATCAGCCGCGCGCGCACGCCTTCGCTGAATTCCGGATGGCGGCAGCAATTGAGGCTCAGGGTGTATTCCATCTGGAATACTTCGGCCAGCGACATGTGCCGCGCGCGGTTGATCTGTTCCCAGACCAGATGCGCGGTCAGCGGCGAGCCCTCGGTCATGGTTTTCGCCGCGCGGGCAATCAACGGATCGCTGCTGTCGCGGTGCAGGCTGATGGCTTTCCACGCGCAGGCAACGTCGCTGACATCGAGCAGTTCGTCGATCAGCTGACGACGCGGCAGCCACTGCGCTTCGGGCATTTGCCCAAGTGCTTCCTGCTGCAAAGCCTTGAGCAGGCTGTTGAGCTGCATGGCGGTCTGTTCCTGCCAGTTCAATTGCAGCAAGCCTTCGATCAATTGCGGTTGCTGTTCGTCGAGCAGGAAGCGGTCGGCCAGATCCAGATCCAGCGCATCACGGCCGTTGATATGCGCGCCGGTCAGACCGAGAAACAAGCCGAGCTTGCCCGGCAACCGCGCAAGAAACCAGCTGGCGCCAACGTCCGGATACAGACCAATGGTGATTTCCGGCATCGCCAGACGGCTGCTCGGCGTGACGATCCGCGTGCTCGCGCCCTGCAACAGGCCCATGCCGCCGCCAAGCACGTAACCGTGACCCCAGCAGATCAGCGGCTTCGGATAGGTATGCAGGCTGTAATCGAGGCGATATTCCGCGCTGAAAAACTGCGCGGCCAGCGGCGGCACTTCGCCGGGGTGAGCGCGGCAGGCTTCGACCAGGCTGCGCACTTCGCCACCGGCGCAGAAGGCTTTGGCGCCGTTACCGCGCAGCAGTACGCAGACGATTTGCGGGTCATTGGCCCAGGCGTTCAATTTGTCGCTGAGCGCATTGATCATCGGCAGGGACAGCGCGTTCAACGATTTTTCGGCATCCAGGCTGGCAATGCCGATGCGGGCGCCGTCGGTGCCGGTAAGTTCTTCGAAGTGCAGATTCATCGTGACCTCGATCGGGAATTTGAGCGATCAGTATGATCGCTATGGGGGAAAGTGCCGGATCTGCGTCAGATCAATTGACAAGCGTGGTCGGCTTTCCTAGGGTTCGCCCCATTGTTTTTGCCGGAAATGACCATGACTGCTGACGACCGTATCAAACTCGAACCGAGCTGGAAGGAGGCACTGCGTGCTGAGTTCGACCAGCCTTACATGGCAGAGTTGCGCAGCTTTCTGCAGCAGGAGCGGGCGGCCGGCAAGGAAATCTATCCGCCGGGACCGATGATTTTCAACGCACTGAACTCAACGCCCCTGGACAAGGTGAAAGTGGTAATTCTCGGCCAAGACCCGTACCACGGCCCGGGCCAGGCCCACGGTCTGTGCTTCTCGGTGCAACCGGGCGTGCCGGCGCCGCCGTCGCTGGTCAACATCTATAAAGAGCTGAAGCGCGACCTCAATATCGACATTCCCAACCACGGCTACCTGCAGAGCTGGGCCGAGCAGGGCGTGCTGCTGCTCAACACCACCATGACGGTTGAGCGCGCCAACGCCAACGCGCACAAGGACAAGGGCTGGCAACACTTCACCGACCGCATCATTGAAGTGGTCAGCGAACGGCAGCCGCACCTGGTGTTCATGCTTTGGGGCGCCCATGCGCAGAGCAAGCAGAAGCTTATCGACGCGACCAAGCACCTGGTGCTGACCTCGGTGCATCCGTCGCCGTTGTCGGCCTATCGCGGGTTTTTGGGCTGTGGGCATTTCAGCCGGACCAACAAGTTTCTCGAACAGAATGGCGAAACGCCGATCGACTGGCGCTTGCCACCGATTTGATGTGTCGACCGGGTTGGCCCCTTCGCGAGCAGGCTCGCTCCCACAGGAATTGTGTGCAAGCCACAAACCCCCTGTGGGAGCGAGCCTGGTCGCGAAAAGAGCGACCGGATCTCGCAGACTTACGCGGGATGACGATTCCAGTACTTGAACAACGGCTCCGCCAGAAACAGCACAAACAACAGCCGCATCACCTGCATCGCCGTCACCAGCGGCACCGACAGTTGCAGGGTCTCCGCCGTCAGGCTCATCTCGGCGATCCCCCCAGGCATCATGCCCAGGGTCAGTGAACGCAGATCCAGATGGGTCAATGCACTCAAGCCCAGCGCCGCCAGCGACGCGATCAACATGGTCAGCGCCGTGCCGATCAACGTCCGGCCCATGAACGACGGCGCGCGGCGGAAGAACTGCCGATTGAAGTGACAGCCCAGGCCGCTGCCAATCAGCCATTGGCCGATCTGACTGCCGCCGTTGGGTAAGCCGATGTGCAGATCCCACGTAATGCTCACCGCCGCACTGACCAGCAACGGCCCGAACAGCCATGGATTGGGTTGGCGCAGACGCTGCCAGAGCCAGGCGAGCAGGGCGCCCGCCGGAAACAGAATCGCCAGCCAGCGCCAATCGACACTGCCGGCGTGAGAAATCGGCGTGCCGTCACCGAGCAGATACTTGAACGCCGCCGGCACGCACAACACCACCACCAACACCCGCAGACTCTGCCCGGCCGCGACATGGCTGAGCAGAGCACCGTTGCGCGCGCCGAGGTTGACCATCTCCCCGGAACCACCGGGCATGCTTGAGAAAAACGCCGTGGCGCGATCCTCGCCGGTGCGGCGCATCAGCCACACGCCGACCACCGCCGAAAGGCTGGTGACCAATGCACCGAAGAAGATCAAACCGAAATGACTGAGCACCTGTTCCATCACCAGCGGGGTGAAGTGCAGGCCGATACCGATGCCGACGATCCACTGGCCGCACTTGCGCCCGCCGGGGATTTCCGCCAGTTGCCACGGCGTCAGGCAGCGCACCAGGATGATCGCCAGCAACGAGCCGACCATCCACGGTAGCGGCCAGCCGATCTGGCTGGCGATGAAACCACCAAGCAGACCGACCAGCGGGGTGCCCCACCAGGCTTTCAGGGACAAGCGATCAAACATCGGCAATGACGCGCCGTGCCGCCGAACGCTTGCGCCAGATGCGGATCAGCGGCATCAGCAGCATGATCGCGGTGAGGATCCAGCAACCGAAGGTGATCGGACTCGACCAGAGAATCTCCAGCGCGCCATTGGAGATCGACAGGGCGCGACGCAGGTTCTGCTCCATCAGGCCACCGAGGATGAAGCCCAGCAGCAGCGGCGACAGCGGGAAATCCAGCTTGCGCAGGATGTAACCGAAGATGCCGATACCGATCATCAGGAACAGATCGAAGGTGGTCGCGTGCACCGCGTAAACGCCGATCCCGGTGATGATCGCGATGATCGGCACCAGCGCCCAGTTCGGCACGGCGAGGATGCGGGTGAATACGCGGATCATTGGGATGTTGAGGATCACCAGCATCACGTTGGCGATGAACAACGACGCGATCAGGCCCCAGACGATGTCCGGTTGCTGTTGGAACAGCAGTGGACCCGGGGTGATGTTGTACAGCGACAGCGCGCCGATCATCACCGCCGTGGTGCCCGAACCCGGAACGCCGAGGGTCAGCATCGGAACGAGAGCGCCGCACGCCGCGCCGCCGATAGCGGTTTCCGGCGCGGCCAGACCACGGGGATCGCCTTCACCGAATTTGCCGCTGGTGCCGGCGATGCGCTTCTCGGTCATGTAGGCCACGGCACTGGCGAGCGTTGCGCCGGCGCCGGGCAGCACACCCATGATGAAACCGAGCACGCCGCAGCGGACGTTGACGACGAAAACCGACGCCGCTTCCTTGAAGTTGAACATCATCCGGCCGGTGGCTTTCACCGCTTCCTGGCCGTGGTGGGTTTTTTCCAGCAGCAGAAGGATTTCGCTGATCGAGAACAGACCCAGCACCAGCACAACGAACTGGATGCCGTCGGTCAGGTGAATGTTGTCGCCGGTAAAACGGTAAACGCCACTGTTGGCATCGATGCCGACGGTGGAAAGGAACAGACCGATCAGCGCCGCGATAAAGGTCTTCAACGGTCGATCACCGGCCATGCCGCCGAGACAGACAATCGCGAACACCATCAGCACGAAGTATTCCGCCGGTCCGAAGGCAATCGCCCATTTCGCCAGCAGCGGCGCAAACAGGACCATGCCGCAGGTGGCGATGAACGCGCCGATGAACGAACTCCACGCCGACAGTGACAGCGCGACACCGGCCATACCTTTGCGGGCCATCGGGTAGCCGTCGAGGGTGGTCATGACGGTGGAAGCTTCACCCGGAATGTTCAGCAGGATCGAGCTGATCCGGCCGCCGTATTCGCAGCCCAGATAGACCGCCGCGAGCAGGATCAGCGCCGACTCCGGCGGCAGGCCGAGCGCGAACGCGATCGGAATCAGCAACGCCACGCCGTTGATCGGACCGAGGCCCGGCAGCAGGCCGACGACGGTGCCGATCAGGGTGCCGCACAGGGCGGTCACCAGGTTGTACGGGCTCAGCGCGACGCCGAAGCCCTGACCCAAATAGCCAAGGGTATCCATATCAGTTCTCCAGGACGCTGAGCAGGCCGAGGGGCAGCGGAACATCCATCAAGCGATCGAACAGCAGATAGAGACCAACCGCCATCAGGCTGATGATCACCACGCTCGGTAGCCAGCGGCCGCCGTAGAGACGGGCCATCGGTACGCCGGTAATGATGCTGGCCACGATGAAGCCAAGGGGTTCGAAGGTGCCGGCAAACACCAGCAACAACACCACGCACAGACCGATCTTGGTCAGGGCTTCGCGATCCAGCGGCGGCTCATCCGGGTTGTGTTTGATCGGCGCCGGGCGAAACACCATGTACAGCAGCGCCAGCCCCATCAGGCCGAGCATCAGCAGCGGAAAGGCGCGCGGGCCGACCGGTTCATAGGAAAAAACCGCTTGGTACGGCCACGCCATCAGTGCCAGGCCGGCACACACCAGCAGTAACACCGAGGCGAAAATGCGTTGAATAAGCATGGGAGCTCCTGTGCTGCGTCCCCGCGTAGGAGACGCAGCCACTAGACAGAGACGATCACTGGATCAGGCCGAACTCTTTGGCCAGCACTTTGTAGTCGGCGACCTGCTTCTTCACGTAGGTGTCCAGCTCCGGGCCAGTCATGGCGAACGGGAACAGCTCACGCTGATCGCGCAGCTTGGCGAACTCGTCGGACGCCAGCAGTTTGTCGAACGAATCTTTCCACCAGGCGTAGTCTTCGTCGCTGACTTTTGGTCCGAGGTAGAAGCCGCGCACCACTGGCCAGACGATGTCGTAGCCTTGCTCACGAGCGGTCGGGATGTCCTTCATTTCCGGTTCGTCGAGACGCTTGTCCGAGAACACCGCGAGCAGACGCATGTCACCACTCTGGATGTGCGGCATGGAGTCGGAGATGTCGGTACTGCCGACCTGGATGTGGCCGCCGAGCAGGGCCGTGGCGATTTCACCACCGCCTTCGAGTGCCACGTAACGCAGTTCGCGCGGGTTGATCCCGGCAGCCTTGGCGATCAGTGCGGTCTGCATCCAGTCCTGGCTGCCGACGGTGCCGCCGGAGCCGATGACCACCGAGCCTGGATCTTTCTTCAACGCCTGAACGAGATCGTCGAGGGTCTTGTAGGGCGAATCGCTTTTCACCGCGATGGCACCGTAGCTGGTGCCGACCGCCGCGAGCCAGCGCACGTTGGTTTCATCGAAGCGGCCGAACTTGCCCTGCGCCAGGTTCAACAGCGAACCGCTCGACCACGCCACCAGCGTGCCGGCATCCGCCGGACGTTGCGCGACCACTGCGTTGTACGCCACCGCGCCGACACCGCCGGGCATGTAGGTGACGCGCATCGGTTTGCTCAGCAGCTTCTGGTTGACCAGTGCGCTCTGCACCAGTTTGCAGGTCAGGTCGAAACCGCCGCCGGGGGAGGCGGGCGCGATGCATTCCGGACGTTTCGGCTCGGCCATGAGTTGGCCGGCAAACAGCATCGCGCCAGCGGCGAGAGCAACTTTACGCAGTGATACGTTCATTTGAGTCTCCAGAGGAGTTGTTGTTATGGATGGACCGAATGACCAAAGGGCAACGCGAAAGCTTAGCGGCAGGCGCAGTTTTCTCGCGGCGCGCGCGCAACGACTGAAACAACGGAGGGGAAACAGGACTGCGGCGAGAAGCCGACAGTGCAGCGGTGGAATCGAGCAAGGCGAGCAGGCATTAAAGCCTTGGTGCGCATGGAGGGCATGCTGGGGTACTCCGTTATTGTTCTTATGGGTCGAAAACGCTTCATGGCGTTTTTCGTTGCGCTGTGGCAGCAGCGGCGACAGTCGAAACTGTCCGTGGGCCGACTCTATCCGGCTAACCTTTCAACAACCTTTCAATTGTCTTTCGCGGTTTTCGGGCTTCACAGCGGCGGTTGCGGCTGTAAACTCCGCGGCAAAGCGTGGCGTCGGCCAACCCTGAACGAGGTAAAAATCCATGCGTGTCCTGCTCGTCGAAGACCATTTGCAACTGGCCGAAAGCGTGGCTCAGGCGCTCAAGAGCACCGGTCTGACCGTGGATGTGTTGCAGGATGGCGTGGCCGCCGACCTGGCGTTGGGCAGCGAGGAATACGCCGTGGCGATCCTCGATGTCGGCCTGCCGCGCATGGACGGTTTCGAGGTGCTGGCGCGGCTGCGTGCACGGGGCAAGAACCTGCCGGTGTTGATGCTGACCGCGCGCAGTGACGTCAAGGATCGCGTGCATGGCCTCAATCTCGGTGCTGACGACTACCTGGCCAAGCCGTTTGAGCTGACGGAACTGGAAGCGCGGGTCAAAGCCTTGCTGCGCCGCAGTGTGCTGGGCGGCGAGCGTCAGCAGCGCTGTGGTGTGCTGGCTTACGACCTCGACACAAGGCGCTTCACCCTCGGCGACGAACTGCTGACCCTCACCTCCCGCGAGCAAGCTGTCCTGGAAGCGTTGATCGCGCGGCCGGGGCGAGTAATGAGCAAAGAGCAACTGGCCGCGCAGGTGTTCGGCCTCGACGAAGAAGCCAGCCCCGACGCCATCGAAATCTACGTGCACCGCTTGCGCAAGAAGCTCGATGGCCAGCCCGTGGCCATCGTCACCTTCCGTGGCCTCGGCTATCTGCTGGAAAGCCGCGATGCATAAGCCCAGCAGCCTGCGCTGGCGGTTGCTGTGGAACCTTGGATGGTTGCTGGTGGTGCTGATGCTCGCCAGTGGTTTGAGCGCTTACTGGAACGGTCGCGAAGCCGCCGACACCGCGTATGACCGCACGCTGCTGGCCTCGGCACGCACCATCGCTGCCGGGTTGTCGCAGCGCGATGGCAGCCTCAGCGCCGACGTGCCTTACGTGGCGCTGGATACCTTCGCCTACGACAGCGCCGGGCGCATTTACTACCAGGTCAACGACATTCACCAGAAGCTGATTTCCGGCTACGAAAATCTCCCCGGGCCACCGCCCGGCACGCCGCGCACCGACAGCTATCCGGCGCTCGCGCGCTTTTACAACGCGAAGTACAACGGCCAGAACGTGCGTGTGGTCAGTCTGCTCAAGGCAGTAAGCGAGCCGAACATGAACGGCATGGCGGAAATCCGCGTGGCTGAAACCGACGAAGCGCGGGTCAGCATGGCGCGCAGTCTGGCGGCTGACACCCTGTTGCGCCTGGGCATGTTGGCCGTGGGTGCATTGCTGCTGGTGTGGTTCGCGGTGAGTGCGGCGTTGCGCCCGCTGGAGCGGTTAAGAACCGCTGTTGAGGAACGCCAGCCCGACGACTTGCGGCCGCTGCCGCTGGTGGAAGTGCAGCATGAATTGGGACCCTTGGTCCGCGCGCTCAATCATTTCACCGAGCGTCTGCGCGGCCAGTTCGAGCGGCAGGCGCAGTTCATCGCCGATGCCGCTCACGAGTTGCGCACGCCGCTGGCGGCACTCAAGGCACGCCTGGAACTGGGCCTGCGCTCGAACGAGCCGGAGACCTGGCGCACCACCCTTGAATCGTCCGCGCAAAGCACCGATCGCTTGACCCATCTGGCCAATCAGCTGCTATCGCTGGCCCGGGTCGAAAACGGCGCGCGGGCGATTGCCGAGGGCGGCGCGCAGTTGCTCGATCTGAGTCAATTGGCCCGAGAGCTGGGCATGGCCATGGCGCCGTTGGCGCACAAGCGCGGCGTGGCGCTGGCGCTTGAAGCGGATGAACCGGTGTGGCTGCGCGGTGAGCCGACGCTGCTCAATGAGCTGCTGAGCAATCTGGTCGACAACGCGCTGGCGCATACGCCATCGGGCGGCAATGTGATTCTGCGGGTCACGGCCCCGGCGGTGCTTGAGGTCGAGGACGACGGGCCGGGCATCCCGCTGCACGAGCGTGATCGGGTGTTCGAACGGTTTTATCGGCGCAATCAGCAGGTTGCCGGTTCAGGTCTGGGCTTGGCGATTGTCGGCGAGATCTGTCGCGCGCATCTGGCGCAGATCACCTTGCATGATGGCGAGCAGGCAGGGTTGAAGGTGCGGGTCAGTTTTATTGCCGGGTAATACTTTTGTGGCAAGGGTTTTTTGTGGCGAGGGGATTTATCCCCGCTCGGCTGCGCAGCAGTCGCAGTTCAGCGATCACAATCTGTCTGGAAAAAAACGGGTCGCAGAGTTCAGCGTCGCTTCGCAACCCAACGGGGATAAATCCCCTCACCACAGGTCAGTAGAACATCGACCGCGATTCTTCCAGATCCGCGCAAAACTGCTTGTTCTCCGGATCAATCCCGAGCTTTCTGAACGCCGGCACGCTAAACGGGTCAATCCGCGCAAACGGATGGTCGGTGTCCTTGCGGCAATACAGATTGGCCACCTGCACGACATCGACGTAATCGATGCGCGTCGAGTCGCGGCTGAAGTCTTGATACAGCAACGGCAAATGCACCAGGCGCTCGGGAAACTCCCACACCCGCAGCAATTTCTCGCCGAGCAATGGGTGAATCTGCTCGATCACATGGGTCAGGCTGACCGCATCCGAGAGCAGTTCATTGTGGTCTTCGGCGTAAGTCAGAATCGGCAGCACGCCAATCTGATGCACCAGTCCGCCGAGTGCCGCCTGATCGGGTTTGAGCTGAGTGTGACGACGACACAGCGCATAGCTGACGCCAGCGATTTCCAGACTGCTGCGCCAGACTTCGCGCATTTTCTGTTCGACCACTTCGGAGCGGGCATTGAAGATCTGCTCCATCACCAGACCGATCGCCAGGTTGCTGCTGTAGTTGATGCCCAAACGGGTGATGGCGGTGTGCAGGTCGGTGACTTCCTGCGCGGCGCGCAGCAGCGGACTGTTGACCACTTTGATCAGGCGCGCCGACAGCGCGGTGTCGCGGCCGATAACTTTGCTCAGGTCGCTGACGCTGATTTCCGGATCCTCGGCAGCCTTGCGAATCTGCAGGGCCACTTCCGGCAAAGTTGGCAGAACCAGGTCATCGTTATCGATGGCCGCAACCAAATCCTGTTGGACCTTTTCCGCCAGTTCGCTCATTTGGACTCTCTAGGGTGTTGCAACAATGCTGCGATCAACGCTGGATTTCGCGGTCGCGATCCAGTTCGTAAGGCAGGTCGAGCACGTGCAACGCGGGGCCTTCGAGGGCGCCCAGACGCAAATCACCGGCTTCGGCAGCTTCGGCCTGCAACACGGCCAGGAGTTCAATGTTTCCCTCGGCATTGGCCGCCAGCACCACTTCGCCGATTGAGCTGTTGTGGCTGGGGGTGAACAGTTGAGTGCCGGGCTCCGGCAACTCGGCCGCGTCGAGGCGCAGGCGGTACAGGCGCCGCTTGAGCTTGCCCAGGTACTGCATGCGCGCAACGATTTCCTGGCCGGTGTAGCAGCCTTTCTTGAAGCTCACGCCGCCGACCGCCTGCAGATTGAGCATCTGCGGGATGAACAGTTCGCGAGTGGAAGGCATGACCTGGCCGATACCGGCGCGGATCTGGCCCAGCAGCCATTGATTCAGTTCGGCCTCAGGCAGCGCAGTCGACAGTTGGCTTTGAATGTTTGGCGCCTGAGCGGCAGGCACCCAGAGTTCGGCGCGCTCGGGCGAGACGCGAATTGCGATCAGGCCTTCATGGCGCACAACGCTGTCGGTTTCGGCGGGCAGTGCCAGACCGAGGCTGGTCAGGGCTGCATCGCCATGCGCCAGACCGAAGCGCACCCAGGCGGCGCTTTCATCGGTCAGTTTCGATTTGGAGAACACTGCGTACTTTTTCAGGTCGGCCAGTTGCGGCTCGAGCAGAGCGCTGGCCATCGCCATCACCACCCCGTCGCCCTCAAGCAGGATGCGGAAGCTCGACTGCATCCGGCCTTTCTGCGTGCAGCGGGCGCCGAGGCTGGCGCGGGTGTCGCTCAGGTAATTGATATTGCAGGTCAACTGGCCTTGCAGGAATTTTCCGGCGTCCGCACCGCGAACCGCGAGTACGCCTTCATGAGACAGGGTGCAGAAAAAAGCAGAATCGGCCATGGGTCATCGCAGGGTAAATAGACTGGGGCACATCATAAGGGGGCAGGGTTGAAATGGGTAGTTGATAAAGGATCAAGGGTCCCCGACCAAAGCCGACTGTGCGGCCCGCGCCGGGGCTGTATACTGCCCGGCAAATTCGAGGAGGGCTCCATGGTCGAACAAGTTGAACTGAATCGCCTCTTTTGGCACAGCCGTCGCGGCATGCTTGAGCTTGACGTGCTGCTGGTGCCGTTCGTGCAGGAGGTTTACGCGACGTTGAATCAAGTGGATCGCGATCTGTACGTGCGTTTGCTGACCTGTGAGGATCAGGACATGTTCGGCTGGTTCATGGAGCGCAGCGAGTCGGAAGATCCCGAGCTGCAACGCATGGTCCGGATGATTCTGGATCGTGTCCAGCCCAAGTAATACGTTCGAATGCCGCTGGCATGCCTCACGGCAGTTGCTGGCGGCGTATCTGTTGGCCCAGGCGTTCGCCATGGGTTCGCTGTGTCTGCTGTCGATTCCGCTCTGGGCCAGTCTGCTCGGCGCTTGCGCCTGTGCGCTGCACGGTTTTTGGATGCTGCCACGGCAGATTTTGCTGAGTCATCCGAAAGCATTTTGCGGGTTGCGGCGCGACGGCGATGGCTGGCAGGTGTGGAATCAGGCTGATGGCTGGCAAGCGGTGCAACTGCGCCCGGACAGTCTGGCGCTGCCATTGATCGTGGTGCTGCGCTTTCGTTTGCGCGGAGAGTGGCGGGTCAGGTCAATCTGCGTGCCACGTGACTCGCAAGCGGCGGATCTGCACCGACGCCTGCGAGTGCGGCTCAAGTTCAGCCGGCGTAGGTGGGCGGCACCAGAATAGTGTCGAGCGCTTCGGGCAGCATATCCGGATAGTCGAGGGTGTAATGCAGCCCGCGACTTTCCTTGCGTTCCATGGCTGAGCTGATCATCAATTCGGCAACCTGTGCCAGGTTGCGCAACTCGATCAGGTCTCGGCTGACTTTGTAGTTGCTGTAAAACTCATCGATCTCATCCAGCAGCAGACGCACCCGGTGCTGCGCTCGTTGCAGGCGCTTGTTGGTGCGCACGATGCCGACGTAGTCCCACATGAACCGCCGCAATTCGTCCCAGTTGTGCGCGATGATCACGTCTTCATCCGAGTCGGTCACCTGGCTGGCATCCCAGACGGGCAGGGCGTTTGGCGCCGCGACCTCATCAAGTTGCGCGAGAATGTCCGCCGCTGCCGAACGGGCATAAACGAAGCATTCCAGAAGTGAGTTGCTGGCCATGCGATTGGCACCGTGCAGACCGGTGAAACTGGTTTCGCCGATAGCATAGAGGCCGGGCACGTCGGTGCGACCGTGCTGATCGACCATCACCCCGCCACAGGTGTAGTGCGCAGCGGGGACCACCGGGATCGGCTGTTTGGTGATGTCGATGCCGAAGCCCAGGCAGCGCTCATAAACAGTCGGGAAGTGAGCTTTGACGAACGATTCTGGCTTGTGGCTGATGTCGAGATATACGCAGTCGACACCCAGACGCTTCATTTCATGGTCGATGGCCCGCGCGACAATGTCACGAGGCGCCAACTCCGCGCGTTTGTCGAAGCGATACATGAAGCGCTCGCCGTTGGGCAGCTTCAAATGCGCGCCTTCGCCACGCAACGCTTCAGTGATCAGGAAACTCTTGGCTTGCGGGTGATACAGGCAGGTCGGGTGGAACTGGTTGAATTCCAGGTTCGCCACCCGGCAACCGGAACGCCAGGCCATGGCGATGCCGTCACCGCAGGCGCCGTCGGGGTTGCTGGTATAAAGGTAGACCTTGGCTGCGCCGCCCGAAGCCAGAATCACGAACCGTGCGCCGTAGGTGTCGACTTCGCCGGTGGCGCGATTCAGCACGTAGGCACCGAGGCAGCGGTCGCCTTCCAGGCCTAAGCGGCGCTCGGTGATCAGATCAACGGCGACGCGCTGTTCCAGCAATTCGATGTTCGCGCGCTCTTTGGCCTGGGCCAGCAAGGTTTTGAAGATCGCCGCGCCGGTGGCGTCGGCAGCATGGATGATCCGTCGATGGCTGTGGCCACCTTCGCGGGTCAGGTGAAATTCGAAACCACCGTCTTCAGTGCCGGACTGTTCGTCGCGGGTGAACGGCACGCCTTGGTCGATCAGCCATTGAATGGCTTCGCGGCTGTGCTCGACAGTAAAGCGTACGGCGTCTTCATGGCACAAGCCGCCGCCCGCATTGAGGGTGTCGTCGACGTGGGATTCGACAGTGTCGGTATCATCGAGCACGGCGGCAACGCCGCCCTGGGCCCAGAATGTCGAACCGTTGGCGAGATCGCCTTTGCTCAATACGGCAATGCGCAGATGACCGGGCAAGGTCAAAGCGAGAGTCAAACCGGCAGCACCGCTGCCAATCACCAGAACATCGTGTTGGAACTGTTGGCTCATTTCAGGATTCCGCTCAAAGCGACCCGGGTCGGGGTTGGCGCAAGACAGCTGGATCGGCGAGTCAAGACAGCCACACAGCCCACTAGTATATAGAGGGGTTGGGCGGCACAATAGCCGGGCCCAGATGGCATTGTGAGACTACTGCGCAGTAAAAAGCGCTGTGCTTCGTCGGAAGTTTTTTTCATCGGTTTTGAAAAATGACACCTGTATCGGCGCTGAAACAGTCTTTTCCGAGCAGGGTTGCGCAATGTCAGGTGGGTACGGCTATAAATAATTGGAACTTTTGCCAAAGGCCCAAGATCAATAGACGGTGCCAGAAACCAGGGACAGTGTCGGCTTCAGTGCGGAATCTGCGTTTGGATTCCTGCCGGCGAAACCGATAACAAGATTATTCGCGCAGCCGGTTTATCCCGCGCTGCGTTTTTCGTGCGTGCCAAATCAGAGCTCGCAGGAAACTTGCTTGGAGGGGGAGAACTTTTGCGAAAAGCCCGAGTCTATGTTTGCAAGTCTGGTCGTTTAGTAATGCAAGTCTCCTCCGGGCTTATCGAGGAGTGTTCATGCTAACCCAGGAAGAGGATCAGCAGCTGGTCGAACGCGTACAGCGTGGCGACAAGCGAGCTTTCGATCTGCTGGTGCTGAAATATCAGCACAAAATTCTCGGGTTGATCGTGCGTTTTGTGCACGACACCCATGAAGCCCAGGACGTTGCTCAGGAAGCCTTTATCAAGGCGTATCGGGCACTTGGAAATTTCCGCGGTGACAGTGCGTTTTATACGTGGCTGTACCGTATTGCCATTAACACGGCAAAGAACTACCTGGTTTCCCGCGGCCGTCGGCCGCCGGATAGCGATGTAAGTTCAGAGGATGCAGAGTTCTACGATGGCGATCACGGCCTCAAGGATCTCGAATCTCCGGAACGTGCATTGCTGCGGGATGAGATCGAAGGCACTGTCCATCGGACCATCCAGCAACTGCCAGAGGATTTGCGTACGGCTTTAACTTTACGTGAATTCGATGGTCTGAGTTACGAGGACATTGCGAGCGTCATGCAGTGTCCGGTGGGTACCGTGCGCTCCCGGATTTTCCGCGCTCGGGAGGCCATCGACAAAGCCCTGCAACCGTTGTTGCAGGAAAACTGAGACAGCGGCGACAGCCAAGAGAGGAACGCCATGAGTCGTGAAGCCCTGCAGGAATCGCTGTCCGCAGTGATGGATAACGAAGCGGACGAACTGGAATTGCGTCGAGTGCTCAGCGCACTGGATGATGTTGATACCCGTGAGACCTGGGCTCGTTACCAGATCGCTCGGGCAGCCATGCACAAGGATCTGCTGCTTCCGCGTCTGGATATCGCTGCGGCAGTGTCTGCTGCGCTGGAAGACGAAACGGCTCCGGCCAAAGTATCCCGCAGCCCATGGCGTAACCTGGGTCGCCTCGCTGTTGCCGCTTCGGTAACCGTGGCCGTTCTGGCCGGTGTTCGCCTGTACAACCAGGACGAAATCGCCGGTGTTGAGCTGGCCCAACAGTCGAATCAGCCTACTCTGGCCACTCCACAGGTCAAAGGTCCGGCAGTTCTGGCTGGTTACAGCGAAAGCTCGGAAGCGACTGGCCCTATGGCCAACGGCGTTCTGCAAGGTCAGCCAGGCTGGCATGATCAGCGTCTGCCAGGCTACCTGCGTCAGCACGCTCAGCAGGCTGCACTCAAAGGAACTGAAAGCGCGCTGCCATACGCACGTGCCGCAAGCCTGGAAAACCGTTAAGGAGGATCATGCGCGCCATCCCTCTACTTTCGCTTCTGCTCAGTGGCTGGTTCATAGTTCCAGCCCACGCTGACGAGGCCCAGGACTGGTTGACCCGTCTGGGCCAGGCCGAGCAGCAGCAGAGCTTCCACGGCACTTTCGTTTACGAGCGCAACGGCAGTTTTTCCACGCACAACATCTGGCATCGCGTCCAGAATGGCCAGGTCCGCGAGAGGTTATTACAGCTCGACGGCTCGGCTCAGGAAGTCGTGCGCATTGATGGACGTACTCAATGCGTCAGCGGCACCCTGATTGCGGGATTGGGTGATTCACCCAATGCTGCCGCCCGTGCGCTGGATCCCAAAAAGCTGAAGAATTGGTATGACCTTGCCGTCATTGGCAAGTCGCGCGTGGCCGGCCGTGATGCAGTGATCGTGTCGCTGACGCCTCGTGATCAACACCGTTATGGTTTCGAGTTGCATCTGGACAAGAAAACCGGGCTGCCGCTCAAGTCGTTGCTTTTGAACGACAAGGGGCAGTTGCTCGAGCGTTTCCAGTTCACCAGCCTCGACACGGATGAAGTCCCGTCGGACAAGGACTTGTTGGCGGACCCGGATTGCAAGCCGATCAACATTGCAAGCGACAAGGCTTCTGCAGCTAAAACCGTGCAAAACTGGCGTTCGGACTGGCTCCCGCCAGGCTTTGAGCTGACCAGCAGCAGTTCGCACAAGGATGCGCAGACCAAGACCCAGGTCAGCAGTCTGATGTATGACGATGGTCTGGCGCGTTTCTCGGTGTTCCTTGAACCGTTGAATGGCGCAACCGTCACTGACACCCGCACTCAGTTGGGCCCGACCGTCGCGGTATCCCGTCGCCTGACCACGCCGCAGGGTGAAATGATGGTCACGGTGGTCGGCGAAATCCCGATTGGCACCGCCGAACGAATCGCTCTATCGATGCGTAACAACGATGGCGCTGCGACCAGCAAGCAGTGAGCTGATTTCAGTCATTTCCACTTCGTCGTCGAGACGTCGAAATGTTTGCTGAGCATTTTCATTTGCAAAACCCCTGAAAATTTTTTATAGGTCAGAGCCTCACGGCTCTGGCCTTGTTTGTTGTTCCCGGAACAAAAATGCCGGTCTGTGGTTTCCGGTGTTCCTTTGCTCCATATCGCTTAACCCTGCTCGTCGTAACGGGAGCTGTATGTCGATACCAAGTTTGAAGTCTTACCTTTCCATCTTCGCCACCGTGCTGTTGCTCGGTCAGGCGGTGCCTGCTGCGCAAGCGGCCGATCTGCCTGATTTCACCCAATTGGTCGAACAAGCGTCGCCAGCGGTGGTGAACATCAGTACCACGCAGAAACTGCCGGACCGTCGTGTCAATCAGCAGATGCCGGATCTGGAAGGCCTGCCACCGATGCTGCGCGAATTCTTCGAGCGCGGCATGCCGCCTCAGCAGCGCTCGCCACGTGGCGATGGCCGCCAGCGTGAAGCGCAATCGCTGGGCTCGGGGTTCATCATTTCGCCGGATGGCTACATCCTCACCAACAACCACGTGATCGCCGATGCTGACGAAATCCTCGTCCGTCTGGCTGACCGCAGTGAGATGAAAGCCAAGCTGGTCGGCACCGATCCACGCTCTGACGTGGCGTTGCTGAAAATCGAAGGCAAGGATCTGCCGGTGCTCAAGCTCGGCAAATCTCAAGACCTGAAGGCCGGCCAGTGGGTCGTCGCGATCGGTTCGCCATTCGGCTTTGACCACACCGTGACCCAAGGCATCGTCAGCGCTGTCGGCCGCAGCCTGCCGAACGAAAACTATGTGCCGTTCATTCAGACCGACGTGCCGATCAACCCGGGCAACTCCGGTGGCCCGCTGTTCAACCTGAACGGTGAAGTGGTCGGCATCAACTCGCAGATCTACACCCGCTCCGGTGGTTTCATGGGCGTGTCGTTCGCCATTCCGATCGACGTGGCGATGGACGTTTCCAATCAGCTCAAGAGCGGTGGCAAAGTCAGCCGTGGCTGGCTGGGCGTAGTCATTCAGGAAGTGAACAAGGATCTGGCCGAGTCGTTCGGTCTGGACAAGCCAGCTGGCGCGCTGGTAGCGCAGATCCAGGATGACGGCCCTGCGGCCAAGGGCGGCCTGCAGGTTGGCGACGTGATCCTGAGCATGAACGGTCAGCCGATCGTCATGTCCGCCGATCTTCCGCATCTGGTCGGCGCGCTGAAGGCTGGCGCCAAAGCCAATCTGGAAGTGATTCGTGAAGGCAAGCGCAAGAACGTCGAGCTGACCGTCGGCGCAATCCCGGACGAGGACAAGGAGCTGGCAGGTCTGCCGAAATCCGGTGCTGAAAGCAGCAGCAACCGCCTCGGTGTTGCGGTCGGTGAATTGACCGCCGAGCAGAAGAAAACCTACGACCTCAAAGGTGGTGTGGTGATCAAGGAAGTGCAGGACGGTCCTGCGGCCCTGATCGGTCTGCAACCGGGTGACGTGATCACCCACCTGAACAATCAGGCCATCGGCTCGGCCAAGGAGTTCACCGACATCGCCAAGGCATTGCCGAAGAACCGTTCGGTGTCGATGCGCGTGCTGCGTCAGGGCCGTGCCAGCTTCATCACCTTCAAACTGGCTGAATAAGCCAGCAGGCAGGTAAAAAGAAACCGCCTCGAAAGAGGCGGTTTTTTGTGTCTGCAGCTTTTGTCTTTGTCGGGAAAGACTCAGCCCATCATGTCCTTGACCATTCGCTCCTGCTCCATCAGCTCGCGCTGGCGGGCATCGATGCGCGAGGACAGCGGGAAGTTGTTGCCCGCCTTGCGCTTGGCGAAGTCCAACTGCTGAATGGCCTGGCGGTAATCGCCGACCAGCGCAAAGTACTCAGCGCGCGCCTGATGCAGGCCAATGATGTTGCCCGACAGCCCGCGAGTTTCGGCAACCTGATACCAGACGTCCGGGTCATCCGGGCGGGTCTTGAGCAAACTGTCTAGCGCCTTCTCGGCATCGGCGGCGCGATTCTGTTTCAGCAGCAGATCGACGCGCACCTGATTCAGCGGATAGTTGCCCGGGTACTGCGTGAGCATGCGGTCGACCCGTGACTGCGCATCAGGCAGGCGATTATTGGTGATGTCCAGATCGACCTGAGCGAGGTTGTAGATGATCTCGTTCGGCGACTTGGCCAACAATTGCTTGAGGTTCTCGCGGGCCTCGTTGAGCTGGCCGCCCTTGATCTGGGCGATGGCGAGGCCGTAACGCGCCACATCGTTTTTCAGGTTTTCATCGAGCAGGGCGCGGAAACGCTTGGCGCCCAGTCCCGGGGTTTCTTCGTAGATCAACTGCACCCGCGCGCGGATCAACTGGTAGCGCATGCTGTCTTCGATGCCGCCCGGTTTCGCCTGCTCGGCGCGGTTGCGGGTGTCGGCGATACGCGATTCGGTAACCGGGTGAGTCAGAAGGAATTCCGGCGGCTTCGCGTCAAAGCGGTACTGGCGCATCAGGCGCTCGAACATGGTCGGCATCGAGCGCGGGTCGTACCCGGCCTTTTCCAGGTTGAGGATGCCGATGCGGTCCGCTTCCTGTTCGTTCTGCCGTGAGAAGCGCCGTTGTTCCTGCAACGCCGCAGCCTGGGTGCCGGCGATGGTGGCGATGCCGGCATCACCGCCACCTGCTGCCGCGATGACGATGCCGGCGAGCAAAGCGGCCATCATCGGCACCTGCATTCTTTGTGAGGCTTCGACGCCGCGAGCGAAGTGGCGTTGCGACAAGTGCGCCAATTCGTGAGCGAGCACCGAGGCGTATTCACCTTCGGTCTGGGCGTTGAGGAACAGGCCGCCGTTGACTCCGACCACGCCGCCCGGCGCTGCGAAGGCGTTGAGTTGCGGGCTGTTGATCAGGATGAATTCCAGACGTCGGTCGGAGACCTGGCTGGTCTCCACCAGCTTGTAGACGCTGGATTCGACGTAATCCTTGAGCTGCGGATCGTTGAGCTGGGAAACCTGACTGCGCAGCATGGCCAGCCAGGCGCGACCGAGCTGGTATTCCTGTTGCGGCGAGACAATGGCAGAGCTGGCGTCGCCGAGTGACGGCAGATCGTCGGCAAAGCCTGGTGAGGCGAGCAGGCAAGCGAGCGTCAGCAGGGTAGGGCGCAGAAAAGTCATGCACAAAGCCTTGGAGGACAAAGACCTTACTGTAGCCGGACACCGAAGCCGCGACCAGATATTCTAGGCAGCTCGACAACCCGAACCGGAGTGACGCAATGACTGATGCTGTAGCCCATGACGTGGAACTGGACGCCAGTGGCCTGAACTGTCCGTTGCCGTTGCTCAAGGCGAAAATGGAACTCAATAAACTGCAAAGCGGCGCTGTACTCAAGGTCATCGCCACCGATGCGGGCTCGCAACGGGATTTTCGTACCTTTGCCAAACTGGCCGGTCATGCGCTGTTGCGCGAAGAAGACGAGGCTGGCGTTTACCGTTACTGGTTGAAAAAAGCCTGACGCGAGCGCGTTAACGATCGAAGGGATTATTGATGTTCAAAGTGTTACGCGACTGGATTCAGCGCTACTTCTCCGATGAGGAAGCGGTGGTGTTGGCAGTGCTGCTGTTTCTCGCCTTCACCGCCGTGCTTACCCTCGGCGGCATGCTTGCGCCGGTTTTGGCCGGGATGGTGCTGGCGTATCTGATGCAGGGCCTGGTGGTGACGCTCGAGCGGCTGCGTGTGCCCGGCGGGGTGGCCGTGGGGCTGGTGTTTGCGCTGTTCATGGGCGCGCTGATGCTGTTTATTGTCGTGGTGCTGCCGCTGCTTTGGCATCAGTTGATCACGCTGTTCAATGAGTTGCCGGGCATGCTCGCCAAGTGGCAATCGCTACTGCTTCTATTGCCCGAGCGCTATCCGCATCTGGTGTCTGACGAGCAAGTCTTGCAGGCGATCGAAGCGGCGCGGGGCGAGATTGGCAAGTTCGGTCAGTGGGCACTGACTTTCTCGTTGTCGAGTTTGCCACTGCTGGTGAACATCATGATCTACCTGGTGCTGGTGCCGATTCTGGTGTTCTTCTTCCTCAAGGATCGGGCGATGATCGGCGAGTGGGTGCGCGGCTATCTGCCTCGCGAGCGCGCACTGATCACCCGCGTCGCCCAGGAAATGAACCGGCAGATCGCCAATTACATACGTGGCAAAGGCATCGAGATCGTGATTTGCGGCGGCGTGACCTACATCGCCTTCATCGCGCTGGGCCTGAATTACGCGGCGCTGCTGGCGTTGCTGGTCGGCTTGTCGGTGGTGGTGCCGTATGTCGGTGCGGTGGTGGTGACCGTACCGGTGCTGCTGATTGCGCTGTTCCAGTGGGGCTGGAGCGATCAGTTCATCTACCTGATGGCGGTCTACGGAATCATTCAGACGCTGGACGGCAACGTGCTGGTGCCGTTGCTGTTTTCGGAAGCAGTGAATCTGCATCCGGTGGCAATCATCTGCGCGGTGCTGTTGTTTGGCGGGTTGTGGGGATTCTGGGGGGTGTTCTTTGCGATCCCGCTGGCGACGCTGTTCAAGGCTGTGCTGGATGCGTGGCCGCGCAAGGAGCCGGTGGTGGCGCCGTTGCTCTAGCGGTTGATCCGAATTTTGCAGAGAGGCTATTCGCGAGCAGGCTCGCTCCCACAGTGATTACATTTCAATTGTGGGAGCGAGCCTGCTCGCGAAGGCGTCTTCAAAGACGCAGCACACCATTAGGCTTTATTCAGAGCCTCAGCCGCCGCCAGCACGGCATCAACATGCCCCGGCACTTTCACACCACGCCATTCCTGACGCAGCACGCCGTCCTTATCAATCAGGAAAGTGCTGCGATCAACGCCCAGGTATTCCTTGCCATACAGCTTCTTCAGCTTGATCACGTCGAACAACTGGCAAACCGCCTCGTCCTTGTCGCTGATCAGCTCGAACGGAAATTCCTGCTTGCCTTTGAAGTTTTCGTGCGACTTCAAACTGTCGCGGGAAATGCCGAAGACTTCGGTGTTGGCAGCCTTGAACGCCGCATATTGATCGCGAAAGCCCTGGCCCTGAGTGGTGCAGCCCGGGGTGCTGTCCTTCGGGTAGAAGTAGATCACCACTTGCTTGCCCTTGAGTTCGGACAGGCTGACGGTCTGCCCGCTGGTCGCAGGCGCGGTGAAATCCGCAACCGGTTGGTCGATGACAACGGCCATGAAAGCTTCCTTACATTGGGTTTTGTGGGCGCCAAGGCTCGATCAGGGCATCCAGGTTCATCGCATCGGCGAAGTCGAGGAACTGATCGCGCAGCCAGCTGATCTGGGTGCCCGCCGGCAGGGTCACGGTGAACGTGGCGTTGAGCATGGTGCCGCCGGTCTGAGGCGCCTGATAAGTGTCGCAGGTGAGGTTTTCCAGCTCGACGTTGTGGTCCATGAAGAACTGGCACAGCTCATTGATGATGTCCGGGCGATAAGCCGAGCTGACGTAGGCCACGTAAGGCAGGGCCTGAGGGCGATTTTCCAGAGCGGCGCTGCGTACCACGTTGACTGTGAAAGCGTGACGCTTGGCCAGCACTGGCAGGCTGCCTTCGAGGCGCGCGAGGGCGTCCCAGCTGCCGGAAATTTCCAGCACCAGGGCGCTGCACTCGCCGTGGCGGGTCAGGCGAGAGGTGACGACGGCGCAGCGGTTTTCATGGCTGGCGCGGCACAGGACGTTGGTCAGCTCCATGGGGTTGGCGCCGAGGGCACTGATGACAAGGAATTGTTCGCGAACTGTGGGGGTGGACATGCAGCATTCCTAAAGCGATGAGCGGTCGGTAGGTTGACGGGCATTGGTAGCCGGGAGTGCCTGTTCTGGCGGTCCGTAAAAAGAGACCCGGCCAGCGATCGCGGCTCGCTCCACTGTGCAGGAGCGCGTCGATGCGACGCAGGAACGGGGCCTGGGAGGCCGAAAGGGGAGGCTGAAACCCGGCGTACAAGCTGATCTGTACCGATCAAAGTCTGAAGGGTAGCGAAAAGCGGCGCCAAGGGGAATGGCGGCGGCGCAGTACTTCGCTTGTGCAAGCATCTTGGCGCCAGTACCATTACCGCTCTCTTTTTCCGGCAGGAGCGGTTTCATGATTGCGGGCAGTATGGTGGCACTGGTCACTCCCATGGATGCAGAAGGGCGTCTTGACTGGGACAGCCTCAGCAAACTCGTGGACTTCCACCTCAAGAACGGCACCCATGCCATCGTCGCCGTCGGTACTACCGGCGAGTCGGCCACCCTTGATGTAGAAGAGCACATCGCCGTCATCAAAGCCGTGGTCAAACAGGTTGCCGGGCGCATTCCGGTCATCGCCGGCACCGGCGCCAATTCGACCCGCGAAGCCGTCGAGCTGACTCGCAACGCCAAGGCCGCCGGCGCCGATGCCTGCCTGCTGGTGGTTCCTTATTACAACAAGCCGACCCAGGAAGGCCTGTACCAGCACTTCAAGCACATCGCTGAAGCGGTCGACATTCCGCAGATTCTCTACAACGTTCCCGGCCGCACATCCTGCGACATGCAGGCCGAGACGGTGATTCGCCTGTCCACCGTGCCGAACATCATCGGCATCAAGGAAGCCACCGGCGATCTCAAGCGCGCCAAAGCGATCATCGATGGCGTGAGCAAGGATTTCATCGTGCTGTCCGGCGATGATCCGACCGCTGTCGAGCTGATCCTGCTGGGCGGCAAAGGCAACATTTCGGTCACCGCCAACGTCGCCCCGCGCGAAATGGCTGACCTGTGCGAGGCCGCGCTGAAGGGCGACGCCGGTACCGCACGCGCAATCAACGAAAAACTGATGCCGCTGCACAAGGACCTGTTCATCGAAGCCAACCCGATTCCGGTGAAGTGGGCTTTGGTCGAAATGGGCCTGATGCACGAAGGCATCCGCCTGCCACTGACCTGGCTGAGCACCCCTTGTCATGAAACGCTGCGCTCGGCCCTGCGCCAGTGCAACGTCCTGGTTTAATTGAGGAAGTACAACGCATGAAGCGAATGGCCGGACTTTCCGCACTTGCCTTGATTATCTCCAGCACCAGTGGCTGCGGATGGGTCTGGGGGCCGGAAGGTTATTTCCGCGACCGTGGAAGCGATTACCTGCAAGCGCAACAGACTGCACCGATGCAATTGCCACCGGATGTGAGCACTGCCAAACGTCTCGATCCGCTGTTGCCGATCCCGCGCAACGTGGCCGATGACACCGCGACGGGCGAATACGTCGTGCCGCGTCCTCAGCCGCTTTCGGCGGTTGCCGATGCCACGGATTACTCGCTGCAGAAGAGCGGTGATTCGCGTTGGGTCGTGGCCCAGCACCCGCCGGCCGAAGTCTGGCCAGTGGCGCTGCAGTTCTTCCAGGACAACGGTTTCCGTCTGGATGAACAGCGTCCGCAGACCGGTGAATTCACCACCACCTGGCAGCACTCCGACGAGCTGTCCGCGTCGATGGCCAAGCGCCTGAGTGCGGCCGGTATCGCCAGCGACAGCGAAACCCGCGTGCGCGTGCGCATCGAGCCGGGCGTGCAGCGCAACACCAGTGAAATCTACGTGGTCAGCGCCGAGCGTCCTGCCGGCAGCACGGCGGACGTGGCTTTCACCAACCGTTCGGTCAACACTGGCCTGGACGCTGCGCTGGTCGACGACATGCTCGCGAGCATGAGCCGCACCTCCGAGAAGGGCGGTTCGGTGTCGATGCTGGCCTCGCGTGATTTCGACGCGCCAAGCCGCGTCAGCCTCAGCGAAGACGGTAGCGGCAACCCGGTGTTGAACGTCGGTACCGATCTGGACCGCGCCTGGTCGAGCGTCGGCCGTGCGCTGGAACAGGGCGAATGGCGCGTTGAAGACATCAACCGCAGTCTGGGCCTGTACTACATCAACCTGGCCGAAAAAGCCGAGAAGAAAGACGACAAGCCTGGCTTCTTCAGCAGCCTGTTCGGCAGTGCGCCGAGCAAGGAAGAAGTCGAAGCCCGCGCCGAGCGTTATCAGGTTCGCCTGAGCAAGGTGGGCGAGAACATCCAGGTTACCGTCGAAAAGAACATCAACACCGTCGCGCCGGCCGATGTCGCGCGTAAAGTGTTGAGCGTGATTCAGGACAACCTGGGCTGATCCGATATGCGTTTTGCCGTTCTCGGCAGCGGTAGCCAAGGGAACGGCACGCTGATCGCCAGTGCTGATACGTATGTGCTGGTGGATTGTGGTTTTTCCCTGCGGGAAACCGAAAGACGTCTGTTGCGCCTGGGTGTGCACCCGGCGCAACTGAGCGCGATACTCGTGACCCACGAACATGCCGACCACGTGCATGGCGTGGGTTTGCTATCTCGGCGCTACAATCTGCCGGTCTACCTCAGTCGCGGCACATTGCGCGGGATGCGCAAACCGCTTGAACCGGCTGGTTTTCTGGCCGGCGGCGAGCAACTGCAGATCGGCGCACTGAACGTCGGGGTCATTGCCGTGGCCCATGACGCGCAGGAGCCGACCCAGTACGTTTTCAGCGATCAGGAACAGCGGCGCTTCGGCCTGTTGACCGACCTGGGATCGTTCTGCGAGCGGGTGCTGGATGGCTATCGGGACCTCGATGCATTGATGATCGAGTCGAACCATTGCCGCGACATGCTGGCCCGTGGTCACTACCCGTACTTTCTCAAGCAGCGGGTAGGCGGCGAATGCGGACATCTGAACAACCATCAGGCGGCATTCCTGGTGGCCGAGTTGGGCTGGCAGGGTTTGCAACACCTAGTCCTGGCCCATCTGAGCAGCAAGAACAACCTGCCGCAGCTGGCCCGGCAATGTTTTGTCGACACCCTCGGGTGCGACCCGGACTGGCTGCAACTGGCCGATCAAGATTCAGGGCTCGACTGGCGCCACATCGCCTAGCCCACCTACTTAGCAAGCGGAGCCCATCATGGAAAAACGTGAAGAACTCTACCGCGGCAAAGCCAAATCGGTTTACAAGACCGACGATGCTGACCGCTTGATCCTGCTGTTTCGCAACGACACTTCGGCGTTCGACGGCAAGCGCATCGAACAGCTCGATCGCAAAGGTATGGTGAACAACAAGTTCAACGCTTTCATCATGCAGAAGCTCGAAGCGGCCGGCGTGCCGACCCAGTTCGACAAACTGCTGGGCGACAATGAATGCCTGGTGAAGAAGCTCGACATGATCCCGGTGGAATGCGTCGTGCGTAACTACGCCGCCGGCAGCCTGGTCAAGCGTCTGGGCGTCGAGGAGGGCATGAAGCTCAACCCGTACACCTTCGAACTGTTCTTGAAGGACGACGCCAAGGGCGACCCGTTCATCAACGAATCCCACGTTGTGGCGTTCGGTTGGGGTACCGCCGAGCAACTGGCGCGCATGAAGGAACTGTCGCTCAAGGTCAACGAAGTCCTGAGCAAACTGTTCGACGACGCCGGCCTGCTGCTGGTCGACTTCAAGCTTGAATTCGGCGTGTTCAGCGACGGCTCGATCGTCCTCGGCGACGAGTTCAGCCCGGACGGCTGCCGTCTGTGGGACAAGGACACCAAGAAGAAGATGGATAAGGACCGCTTCCGCCAGGGCCTCGGTGACGTCATCGAAGCCTACGAAGAAGTCGCCGCTCGTCTGGGCGTACCGCTTTAATCGACGCAAGCATCTGATAGCACGGAAAAAATTTCGTTTGGGGGGTTCGCAACCAACGAAAGTGTTGTTATGATGCGCGCCGTTGGAGAGATGCCAGAGTGGCCGAATGGGACGGATTCGAAATCCGTTGTACCTTCACCGGTACCTAGGGTTCGAATCCCTATCTCTCCGCCATTATTGAACAAGACGAAGCCCCCGTAATCATTGCTGATTACGGGGGCTTTTTCGTTTCTGGCGTTTTGTTCGTTACGCTTTTCGGGTACAACCTGCCGACTGCATAAAAGGAACAGCTCGATGAGTGAAGTTCAGCCGTTGGCGGGGGATGACGATGTGAAGCCGCAGGCCGTGAGCCTGCGCGAGGCTTTCTGGTTCTGGTTGAAGCTGGGCTTTATCAGTTTCGGCGGGCCGGCCGGGCAGATTTCGATCATGCACCAGGAGTTGGTCGAGCGGCGGCGCTGGATTTCCGAGCGGCGTTTTCTGCATGCCTTGAACTATTGCATGTTGCTGCCCGGGCCTGAGGCGCAGCAGTTGGCGACTTATATTGGCTGGCTGATGCATCGGAGCTGGGGCGGGATTGTGGCCGGGGCGTTGTTCGTGTTGCCGTCGCTGTTCATCCTGATTTTCCTGTCGTGGCTCTATATCGCCTTCGGTGAAGTGCCGGTGGTGGCGGGGCTGTTTTACGGGATCAAGCCTGCGGTGACGGCCATTGTCGTGCAAGCGGCGCATCGCATCGGTTCGCGGGCGCTGAAGAACAATTGGCTGTGGGCGATTGCGGCGGCGTCGTTTACCGCAATCTTTGCGTTTAATGTGCCGTTCCCGTTGATCGTGCTGGGTGCGGCGGTGGTTGGCTATTTCGGCGGTCGACTGGCACCGGAGAAATTCAGGGCCGGCGGGCATAGCGCAGCGAAGAAGTCTTTCGGCGCGGCGTTGATTGACGACGACACGCCAACCCCGGCCCATGCCCGTTTCAGCTGGACGAAACTGGCCACGCTCGCCGTGATCGGTGCCGCGCTTTGGGCGTTGCCGATGGGAGTATTGACCGCGCTATTCGGCTGGCAGGGCACGTTGACGCAAATGAGCTGGTTCTTCACCAAGGCAGCGCTGCTCACCTTCGGTGGAGCTTATGCGGTGCTGCCCTATGTCTATCAAGGTGCGGTCGGTCACTACGGCTGGCTGACCCCGACGCAGATGATCGACGGCCTGGCGCTGGGCGAAACGACGCCGGGGCCGCTGATCATGGTGGTGGCGTTTGTCGGTTTTGTCGGCGCTTATGTGACGCAGGTGTTCGGCGCCGATCAGGTGTTTTTCGCCGGAGCGGTCGCCGCCGCGCTGGTGACGTGGTTCACCTTTCTGCCTTCCTTCCTGTTCATCCTCGCCGGCGGCCCGCTGGTGGAGTCAACGCACGACGAACTCAAATTCACCGCCCCACTGACCGCGATCACCGCTGCGGTGGTTGGGGTGATTCTCAATCTGGCGTGTTTCTTCGGCTACCACGTGCTCTGGCCGCAAGGGTTCAGCGGCAGCCTGGATTGGCCCTCGGCGTTGATCGCCATTGCGGCGGCCATTGCGCTGTTTCGCTTCAAGCGCGGAGTGATTCAGGTGTTGCTGGGCTGTGCGTTGGTTGGGTTGGTGGTGCATTTGCTGCGTTAGTGATCGCGGCGCCGGAAATCGAATCGCGCGCTGGAGACTCGATTCCGGCAATAAGTTCCGGTCATTCCAGTGCGAATATCCCCAGCGGTATAGCCCCGTTTCGCTTGTTGGCGCGGTTCAAACCATTTGTCCTGTCGCCGCAAATTTTTTGAAATTTCCGCAACGACAATGCTTCACAAAAGGGTAGGCAAACTTTTACCCAGAACTTGCCACGCTTACCCGACTGAGGAGATTTGTCATGTTTCTACATAACAAGCGACTTCAATACACCGTTCGTGTCGCCGAGCCCAATCCGGGGCTGGCCAATCTGTTGCTCGAGCAGTTTGGCGGCGCACAAGGTGAACTGGCGGCGGCTTCGCGCTATTTCACTCAAGCCCTGGCCGAGGACGATCCGGGACGCAAGGACTTGCTGATGGATATCGCCACTGAAGAACTCAGCCATTTGGAAATCATTGGCTCGATCATCGTCATGCTCAACAAGGGCGCCAAAGGCCGGATGGCCGAAGGCGTCGAACAGGAGGGCGAGCTGTATCGCTCGCTCAATGGCAACGGCAATGACTCGCACATCACCAGCCTGCTCTACGGTGCCGGTTCGCCGCTGACCAACTCGGCCGGCGTACCCTGGACGGCGGCATACATCGATACGATCGGCGAGCCCACTGCCGACATGCGCTCCAACATCGCTGCAGAAGCGCGGGCCAAGATTGTTTACGAGCGCTTGATGAACGTGACCGATGACCCCGGCGTGAAAGAGGCACTGGGTTTTCTCATGACCCGTGAGATCGCCCACCAGTTGTCGTTCGAAAAAGCCCTGCATTCGATTCAGCCCAACTTCCCGCAAGGCAAGCTGCCCGGCATGCCTGAGTTCACCAACGTCTACTTCAACATGTCGCAAGGAACCGAAAGCATGCGCGGGCCGTGGAATCAGGGCGACGATTGGGAGTTTGTCGAAAGCCCGACGCCGGCGGTCGACGGCGGCGACGGCCTGGCCACCGTGCAACTGGACAGCGCCGACGAAGCGCTGCTGGAAAACATGAAAATGCGCACCATGTCCGACCCCAACAGCGAGCCGGTCACCGGTGCGGATCTGGGCTCCGGCGCGCAGGCCAAGCCTGGTTTGTAAGGCACGTGGGGCGCGCCGGACATCAGGCGGCGCGCCCCGGTTGATCACTGTGAAATCATCAAGAAGAGGACTCGACAATGGCTACTCCACAGGAAAACCTGCTCGACTGGCTGCGTGACGCCCATGCCATGGAGCAACAGGCCGAGCAGATGCTCAAGGCGCAATCCAAGCGTCTGGAACATTACCCGCAGCTCAAGGCGCGCATCGATCAGCACATCGAAGAAACCCTCGGCCAGCAGAAGCTCATCGACGAATGCCTGCAACGATTGGGGGGCGATTCTTCGACGATCAAGGACCTGGGCGGCAAATTGATGGCGTTCGGTCAGGCTGTTGGCGGCTCCTTGATGAGCGATGAAGTCATCAAGGGCGCTATGGCCGGCTACGTTTTCGAGAACATGGAAGTCGCCAGCTACACCGTGCTTATTGCAGCGGCGAAAGCGGCGGGGGACACGCAAACTCAGAAGGCCTGCGAACAGATTCTGCCGCAGGAAGTGGCCATGGCTGAATGGCTGCTCAAGCATTTGCCGCAACTGACCGACGCGTTTCTCGAACGCTCGGCGGATCCGGACAAGGAAGCCAAGAAATAACCGCACCTACCAGCGTCCGCCCACCATCCGGGCGGACGCGGTATCGAATTACGGCGCGACCTGCAGCGGTTTGCGCTCGATTGCCACGGGCTGTAAATGCCCAAAGCGGTCGAGGTGATAACGCTGCAGATCCCGCGCCAGAATCAGTTGGCCGTTATACAGCGCCGCCGCTTCACTGCGCACATCTTCGATGGATGGACTCACCGCCGGGTTGGCCTGATAGCGCGCGCTGAAATGCGTCAGCACCAGATTGCGTACTCCAGCAGCCTCGGCAAAACCAGCGACAGCGGCGGCGCTGCTGTGGCCGTAACTGGCACGAGCGCGGTCGATTGCTGCCTGCACGAATGTCGCTTCATGCACCAGCACATCCGCCGATTGCGCCACTTCTGCCAGCAGCGCCGGCCGATCGTTGTCGCCGCAGACGATGATGCGCCGATCAGGTCGCGCGCTCAGCAGATAGTCGCGAGCGTGCAGCATCCGCCCGTCAACCTCCACGTCCTGACCATGGGCCAACTGACCCCAGAGCGGGCCGCGTTCGATGCCTTCAGCGTCGAGTCGCTGCACGTCGAGACGCGGTTCCGGATCGGACTCGGTAAATACATAACCGTGACACGGCACACGGTGGGACAACTCGACGGTCTGCACCTGAACGTTGAGGTTGCGCCATTCGGTAAGCGTTTCCACAGCGTGCAGGTTGATCTCGAAGGGCAGATGCGATTGCGTCACCTCCAGGCTCATTCTCAGCCACGGATGCAGCGCCGCCGGCAGAATAATGTCCAGCGGCCGCGTGCGTCCGGACATGCCGGTGCTCGCCAGCAGACCCGGCAAGCCCAGGCAGTGATCGGCGTGCACATGAGTGATGAAAATCGCCCGCAATTCACTCAGTGACAGCGGCGTGCGCAGCACCTGATGCTGGGTGCCTTCACCGCAATCGATCAGGTACCAGCCTTTGCCGGCAGAAGCGATCAATGCTGTTGCGCTGACGTTGCGCTGGCGGGTCGGCACGCCGGCAGACGTGCCCAGAAACAACAAATCCACGGTGGTTCTCCCTGGCGGATCGGATTTCAGATCTTGCGTGCAGTTCTCGGTGAGCTTTCGACAATCAGCGAGGCGATTCGGATCCATCGAAGTACCGGGACATTTCATCGGACACCCGCCGTTGCGGTGTGCGGCCTTGGCACTTCGCTCGCTGATGATGGTCACAGCGAAACGGAGTCACTTAGCGGAGGTCAACTTGCCCAGAAAATCCAGGCCGATCGTCGACCGCGCCGATGCGGCGACCCTTTCGCAAGAACGCAAAGATGTGTTTTTTGCGGCGGTGCAGGTCAGCCGCATGGCCATGATTGTCACCGATCCTGCGCAGCCCGACGATCCCATCATTTTTGCCAACAATGCGTTTCTTGAACTCAGCGGCTACGAGCTGGAAGAAGTGCTCGGGCGCAACTGCAGATTTCTGCAAGGCGAGCAGACTGATCGCACCGTGTTGCAACAGATCAAGCAAGCGCTCAAACATCAACACGAAACCTGCGTGGAGGTGCTCAACTACCGCAAGGACGGCTCATCGTTCTGGAACGAGCTGTTCATCGCGCCGCTTTTCAACGAGCGCGGACAATTGGTGTATTTCTTCGCCTCGCAAATGGACGTCAGCCGCCGACGCGACGCCGAGGACGGTCTGCGCTACAGCGAGAACATGGAAGCGCTGGGCCAGTTGACCGGTGGCATTGCCCACGATTTCAACAATCTGTTGCAAGTGATGATCGGCTACATCGAGCTGATCCAGCACACCGCCAAGCGGCCGAGCATCGATCCGCAACGCATTGTGGTAGGCGCCGGTCACGCCCGTGCGGCGGCGGAAAAAGCTCGTCTGCTGACCCAGCATCTGCTCGCGTTTTCCCGGCGGCAACGGCTCGAAGGCCGGGTGATCAATCTCAATGCCATGCTTGAGCGCTCTGCGCTGCCGACGCATGAATCCGCCGATCTGGAACCGCAATTCGAACTGGCCGAGGACTTGTGGAATTGCCGGCTCGACCCGGCGCAGGCCGAGATGGCGCTCAATCATCTACTGTCCAATGCCCGTGACGCCCTGCTGGGGCAACCGCAGCCAGAGATC